>NZ_JBLKBZ010000030.1:0-30608 GCF_047530935.1 Enterobacter sp. 03-F-07-AD-ECC
ATCATTCGGACTCCAACGACTAGTCTAAAAACTAGTATTAAGACTATCACTAACTTAAGTGATACCAACTGTCTGGAGATTCAGGGGGCCAGTCTACAGCATGCTTACTGCTGATCTTCAACATAGATACCGGCGGAGATGATCGCGCCACCAATACGGCGCCGACCGTACAAGAGTGGTACCGGATTGCCCTGAGCTGTCGTATTTGTTACTCCACCAAAGGCGTAGCTGGCTTGGTTATCCGCAGATTGCTTACTGGCGAGCCCGGTTGTCTGTGGAGAAAGCATCTGGACTACGCCGCCGATTGCCATTGATGCCCCAATCCCCGCCACAGCGCCCCATCCACCAGCGAAAGCGGTACCTCCAATCCCGATCGCGGCCCCTCCCGTGACGAACGCAGCAACAGCGACAAGGGCAGCCCCGAGGATTGTCTGAAACACCCCGGCTCGCTTACTGCCGATGATCACCGGCGCGATGCGGATTTCCTCTGTACTCCTGTCCATACTGAGCTCATCGTTTAAGAGGTTTCGTTTCCCGCTGAATACCGCATAAGTTAAACCTCGTTGCTTACTGGTATTCAGGAAACGCTCAAAACCCGGCACGATAACGCTCAGTGCGCGGATGGCCTCTTTTGGTGAGGCGACGGATAGTTTGAACTCCCTGCCAAAAGTGGCACCAAGAACTCCATAAAGTCTGATGGTTCGAAATGTTTCGGTCATTACAGCGGACATACTGCCTCCGAAAAATTGAATGCAGCCTGATAGATTTGTATGTAAATGATTGCCACCTTACAGGCGTTGATTCATAGAAAAAATACAGATATTTAGATAATATCCCTAAGCCTAATAGGGCAGACAACAAAACAAGGAATAGTAGAATGGAACACAATCCACTTGCTGGGCTGGTATTTATTATTTGGCTAATTACCTTTTTCCCTTGCTTTCGCATGGCACAGAAAGCCGGTTTTGGCTGGGCTATGGCTATCTTCCTGTCGATGCCGGGTCTGCATTTTATAATGCTGTGGGTGTTTGCGTTCATGAAGTGGCCTAATCTTCCCAATAAGTAATAACCCCCTTATGCACGTGTTACAACAGATCCACATAACGTAAAATCTTCATGGTACGGTCACGCCAGTAGCCGCCATACGGCACGCGCTGGCTCAGGTGACCATAAAGATGGTGCAGCAGCATATTGCCCTCCAGCAGGATTCCTGCATGATTCCACTTATCTGCCTGAACCTGCATGATCACCATATCGCCTGGTTTTGGCGGCCCATCGAATTCACGGAATCCGCACTCATACCAGCAATCCTGATAGAAGTTGTCCGGATAGTCGTTTTCCCACCAGGGATAATCGACCCGGTAATCGTGAAGCTCTATCCCGTGCGTTTGCCGGTAATAGCTCATGACCAGCCCCCAGCAGTCAAAGTGACCAAGCACAAACGGGCGCTCGAGCAGCGGCAGTTCTCCACGCGGCTGGATGGTCCGTAAATCTCCCTCCGGCCAGCTCACGATATGCCAGGGTAAACGGGTTGCATCGCATTGCGCTTTATCCAGTTCGCTCGGTTGCGTCGTGGCATCAGGGTGACTGTGAGCGATGGCGATCACCCTCCCCCAGTCCTCAGCAGCTGCATAGTCTTCGGGGCAAAGTACAAAATTGTCCTCCGGCGCCGCGGCAAGATTCCGGCACGGGAAATAACGTTCAACACGGCTTTTTTGCGCCACCACGCCGCAACACTCACGAGGATACTCGGCTGCAGCATGGGCCATAATCGCATCGATGGTTTTCTGACGCATATCAGCTCCTGATCAAAGACGTGCCCGGAAAACCACCGAACGAGAGTTCGTTATTTTCGCCGAATCGAAGTTTGCAGGCCGTTAGCGTGCCGTTGCATTCATCCAGCGACGGATCACTCACCGGGTTGTTGTTTTTATCGAAATAGCGGGTTCCGGCATAGTCGCAGCCGTCGTCGGTACGATATTTATTCCGGATACACCAGGTACACAGAGAATGAAGTTGACGTGTAGGGATCATCTTTCCCTGTAACGACATCGGGCTATCGAGTATGAATTCGATACTTTCGCCCGGAATTTCGCTGCTTTTGCTATCAATGTAAAAAACTCGTTTTCTGACCTGTTGCGGATCAGCTGTTGCGTTACCTGCAGGGAAGTTTTTCGCATCGAGATAGTGCGAATAGGTGTCATGGATAGTGACTTTCGCCTGTAGCATATCGTCATAGGCAAGGCACAGCGCTGTAATCTTGCTTTCGATATCTGCAACCGTCAGCGTTGGCTGGGCGCTGTTGCCTTCTGTGGATGCTTCAAGCCCTTCAATTTGATACGGCCAGGCGGCATATTCTTCCCCCTGCCACCAGATGCTTTTCGCCTTCAGCTTTGATTCATCACCACCAGCGGCGGCGATTTCCTCTTCCGTGTGCGGGAGGTTGTACGCGTGAAATCGCAGTACATCATCCACGCCGAAAGTAGAGCCATCAACTTCGATAAGCCGGACTTTGTTTCCGGGCTCAAGGCTTTGATAGTCTGCTGTGATCATGGTGCGTACGCCTGTTTGAATGTTGCGGAAATGGTTATGACTTTGCTGGATAAGGGCTGTGACTTGATTGATTCGGCCTCGATACGATACAGCCCTGTTTCGCCAACTGGAGATGTCCAGATGAATGATTTGGTGACGTGAGAACGAAAGAACTTCAGGGCCTGAAGCATGTCCGCTTTTTTCCCCGTGAGGGTTACAGGCCAAGACTGCTTTTCAGGATTAATGCCTTCCCCGGCGATCTGCTCATAGCCGTCTCCAAAGGTTGCAGAGCGCGTTTTAAGGCTGAACGATCCTTCCATTCCCGCCTGTATCTGTGTTCGCCACGTGAATGTTTCGATTGTCATGCTTTCTCCAAGCATAAAAAAACCGCCTGAGCGGGTTATCGTGATTTGGAAGCATTCCAGATGAGCCCTCCAGGCCTCAATTGCTTCGCAATACCTTCGCGCACTGACTGATCAATAGTTTGCTTAAAGGCTCGGGACATCGCATCACTACCAGCGTTTGTTTGCTGTTGCGGGTTCTGGTTCTGCACAACAACAGACGTTTGGACCGTCACATTCCCTGAACCAGCAGCCTGTAATCCGTACATCGGTGCGTTTCCGACGTAGCCGCCGTTTGCATACCCCTGAGCGCTCCGCATAAGCGTGTAGAGATTACCGACACCCAGCGCACTGGTAGCCTTCTTGGTGAATACGAATTCACCGCCATGAACCACACCTTTTGGCTGATATTTTCCTCCATCCCCGGTATAGCCAACAGCGCCGCCATTAGCGTACTCAGGAATAAAGCCGCCAGACCATGCCTGTATTCCAAAGAAATTACCTATTGCCGTGCCACCAAAGGCTGACTTCATTCCATTAACCAGAGCCAGTTGCGTCAGCATCTGGGCGATGCCCTTCAGGAAAGTAGACAGGAAATCAGAGAAGTTAGATTTACCAGTAGTAAAAAAGTCAGTGAGCGTGCTGGCCATCCCGGTGAACGTATTGCTGGTAATCGTCTGAACCTGCGAGTAAACATCGGTCGCGCTGTCTTCAAATTCAGCCCAGCCCTTTTTCGCGCCAGTCAGCCAGTCTCCACGTAACCTGTCCTCTGCCTCATAGTAATCATTCGCCGCTTTGAGCTGCTTCTGATAACCCTCGTCGTCAAGCGAACCGCCAGCATTCTTCCAGCCAGCGGCAAGCTGACTCTTTGCCAGCTCACGTTGTGCCTGACGGTCACTCATCCCTGCACCGTTCACTAATGCAGCCTGCTTCTCTGCCATCTGCGTGACGTATTTCTGCGAGGTATCCATTCGCTTGTTCAGCTGTTCCTGTGCGGTAATCTGATCACCTAACAGGGCTTTCTGCCGTGCCAACTGAAGCACCTGGTCTTTACTCGCCAGCAGGGATTGTTCCTGCTTTGTCAGTAAACGTGAACGCGACGCCTCCTCCAGCACCTGAAATTTCGCTTCAGTCGTCCACAGATCTTTGCGCTGCTGGCTGATAGTGTCGTTCAGCCCTTTATGCTGCTGCAGCGCGCGTAACTGTGCCAGAAGCGCCAGCAATTCGGCCTGGGCAGCATCCGTGCTGCGATCTCCAGCCGATAAAGTGCCCTGCTTTCCGGTTTTGGTCTTTTTGCCAAAAGCAGCGACTCCTTCCCGATCCTTCTGGGTGGTTGCGGTACTTATCTTTCTGGTCGTATCGAGGTATTTACCTGCACTGATATCAGCCGCATCCCAGTCTTTTTTCAGCTGAGAGACGCTGTCACCATATGCGCCGGCCATTTGTTCGTTGTAGTCCTGCCATCCCTGCAAAGTATCTGTTTTCGCCCAGTCGGGAACGAGATTAATCGCGGCAGCGATAGAGGAAGAAATAATCTGGTTCAGCTTCTGAAAAACGATCGCAACGCTGTAATAAATTGCGTTGAATTCCTTCAGTGTGTTTGATGCCAGTTCAGCTACCCATTGACCGATACTCTGCATGGCCTCAGACGCCCAGCCCTTGATATCCAGCCACAGGCGACCAAACGGCGTCAGCGAGTCGTAAGCCTGCTCCCCACGTTTTGCCATCGTATCGCCAAACAGGTCCATAGCCTGCGTAACGGCCGCGGTCTGGTCCTTTTGCTTGATCAGATCGTCAACATGCTTAAGTTGTGAAACGGTCAGGAAATTATATTGTTCGTTGAGACTCTGCAGCGCTTTAACAGGGTCTTTATCGATGTCCTTATAGGCTTTGGTGATGTCCTGCGCCGAGACTATACCGGTCTGAACCGCCAGCGCCGTGGAGCCAGCTGCTTTTTCAAGTTGCTGCTGTGTCAGCGATCCCATGCCAACCAGCTCAGTCATCAGACTCTGAACGGTTCCTACAGTAGCGCCAGTAGAGGCAGCAATAGACTGGGAGGAAGCCATGATCTGGAGCGCTGACGTGCCAGCAATGTTGCCAGTCCTGATAATGGCCTTGTTGATTTCGTCGTAGGCGGTGAAGTAGTCCGATCCCGCTTTGGCCGCAATCAGCACAGCACCGGCCAGGCCACCAATGGCCACTCGGGCAGGGGTCACCATCGACAACATCGCTTTCAGCGCATTGCCTACACCGCCAAACGAGTCACGGAGCTGACCGCCCTGCTGAATAGCAACCATATAAACCGGCATACCGGAAGCCAGTGAGGTCACAATGTCGGTAATTTGCATCGGGAGATAACGCATAGCATTGCGGTATTGTCCCGCGCTGATAGCCCCAGACTTCCACGCTTCCTCCTGCTCTTTCAGCTTTGCGATCATTGGTGCAGCACGATCGGATACGCCGAGCTGGGCAGCTTTTAGCTCTAACAGTTCTGCGCGCGTTTTTCCGATTGCTGTGACCTGCTCCTCCAGCGAATCGATAAAGGTTTTGCCCGCCGCAGCTGCATGCTGCGCTGCCTGAGCCTGTTCAATGCGGGCCCGCCCCTCTGCGGTTTCAGACTCCATTACCTGTGCCAACTTTGCCCGCGTCGTCTCAAGCACGCTGTTGTAACGAGTAAAATCCTCGTCTCCCACCAGCCCTTTACCGCGAAATTTCGCCAGGCTCTCCTGGATAGTGTCCAGTTCATCCAGCGCCTTGTTTACCGGGCTGATTTTATTCAGCAGGTTCTGCAGTTCCTGACGCTGCTGCTTCAGGCTTTCGCTGTTTTTCTTCTGGTTATCGATACCGGTGCGGAACGTGCTGTTCAGGTCATCCGTTTTGCCTGCCGCGGCGGACGCGGTCTCCTGAAAGCGATCCAGTGCCTGGTTACCGCGATCCAGCTCAGTGGTATTTACGCGCAGGGAAATCGTGGCGATATCGTTACTCATTCCGCCCTCTCTTTATGCATAACTTTTAGTGCGGCGCTCTCCATGATTCGGATGTCCGAAAGCGCGGTTGCCTCGTCCTCGACGTGGTGCAGACGCATTACCCAGGGCAGCACGTTGTAATCAAGCCCTGATGCACCTCCCATGCCCGTGCGCCACTGCGTACTGACAGCCTGGAACACCAGGAATGAAGGCCATACATCTGGCCAGACGTCGATGTATTGATCGTCGTAGTCATCCGGCGTAAGCCCATAGGGCGCCAGGTCTGCCGCTGTGGGTTCAGGCGTATAGAATGCAGAGGCAACCGCTATCAGTTTTTTTCGCGCTGCCCCATCAGTTCGCGATAGTAGGTTTCAGGGATAGCCTTCATCGCCGCCGGATAGTTTTCCAGCAGCACCGACAGGTTTTCTGTGTTGAAAGCATCGGGAAGTGCCCAGCCAGAAATGATTTCCATCAGAAAATCAGTGGCGGTTTTGCCTTCCAGTTTTTCCAGATCAGCCAGCTCTTTAAGTGGCTTATGATTGAACGTGAAGGTCAGCACGCCATCCTCATCGCCGGCGCGCGGGATCGAGACGTTGGCCTTAAATGTTGGTTTGGGCTGGAGGGTGAATTTGGTAGCCATTGATACCTCTTACGAAAAAAAGCCTCCGCAAAGGGAGACATAGGATATTGAAAGCTCTGACGGGTCAGGCGGCAGCGTCAGTCACCTTGTAGAACGTCATCGCCGGTGACTGCAGGTTCAGCACCACACTCACTGTCTCTACCTCGTTAACCGCAGTAGTCGGCGTGTCGTCAAAAGATGCCGTGGCCGCCCAGTAACGGTTCTCCTTCGCCTTCGGCACGTACATGTACGCCGCCACAGTCTCTTCGTCTTCGTCCAGCTGGCGCAGCAGCGGATAAACCGGGAGAGTTGAGTCGTGAGCAATCGAGTAAGTCTGAGAGACAGCGGATTTATAGGTATTCAGGTTGCGCTGGCGATCATCGCTGAGGAACTGAATCTGCGTTGTGTTCTGATCACCACCTGATTTCGATACCTCAGTGATTTGTGGCAGTTCGGTCCATTCAAGCACTTTGCGGATCGAACCGGTACCGCCACCAGCAGCATATTTGTTTTTGTTGGTGGTATTGATATTGCGAAGAGTGACAGCGCTTTCTGCAATCGCATCAATTTTTGCAATGACGTTATCAACACCGGACCAGTTGCAGCTCACATGGACAATATCACCCACCTTGAGTGCGTCAGCTTCACTCACGGTGATCACCATGTTTTCGGCGTTCGTCGCCCCGGTGAAAGCAATGGCTGGGCCATAGCCCGATGCAAGATAGACGTGAGCGCCGTTAGGCAGTGCAAAGCCCATAATGGTTACTCCTTTAGAAACGGGAAAACCGGCTCAAGGCCGGTCAGTTTTGGGACATCACAGAGGGAATCAGCTGGTAATGTCTGTCCGATAATTCAGGCTGACAGGAACGGTGTAGGACACAGGTGTAGGGACGCCGCGGAATATGCCAGGCGCGCTGGTAATCCAGCAGGTAAAGTCTTTGCCTGCAATTTCCAGCCCCTCGGGGAACAATTCCGCTACTCTGCCCGCCATGGCAACGACGGAGGTACGGCCGGAGCCGGCTGGCGCTACGACATTAATCTGGTACACGCCTGAATAAGTCCGGCAGCGTAATCCGAGATCGATTGTTCGAGGCGTAACGGGCATATCGTGAACGGCCAGGTACATCTCGTTAGCAGGAGGTGTGAACGGCACGTTCTCCCATGCAACCGAAATGCCCTCGGCATCGGCCCAGGCACCCAGTCTGGCGGCCAGTGCAGATGCAATATCAGGAATCACTTAGTCACCTCCCTGACAGCTTCCTCAAAGAAGCGTTGAAACTCAGCTGCAGTTATGCGGACCATACCGCCCGGAGCCTGTGTGGAATGCCCCATTTCAAGCGGGTAGGCATAGGGCACGTTGTTGCAGAAATAAATGGCCTTCATCCCGACTTTGAAGAGCGACAGCGTGTAGTTCCCGGCCGCTTTTGTCAGGTCGCCGGTCTTGTCTATTCGCCCTGTCTCGTCAGTAGTTGGCGCATCAAAGGACACCTGCCAGTTACCGCGAAAGCGTCCGCCCGTATACCCCGGCGGTGCTTTGATATCCATCCCATCCACCACCTGGGCTTTTTTCTTCAGTCGCCCGGTTTTGGTCAGGTTGTCGGGATTGGCGCGCTGCGCCTCGTTGTGGTCGTAAACAGCGCGATTATAGGAAACGGCTGCCTGGTTGACTTCCCATAACTCCGGGTTGCCCACTGGGGACATCATCACCAGTTGATTAAGGATCCGAATGCCGACTGCGCGTACGACTGCTTCCTGATTCGCTTTGGCTTTGTCCACAAATGCGGTGATGGCAGCCGTGAACGCCTTATTATCGCCCATTTTATGCCCTCAACTGAGCTTTGTAGCAGAGCACCACAGCGCCCGGTTTCACCGGGTTAGGTTTAACAATACGGTAGGCTGTGCCGTCAATATCAACCACATCACCGATTTTAAATTCCTGCTCTGCCGTAAAAACGATCTGCACGTCGCCGTTAACGATGACCGTTCCATCAATTTCACCTGGCGCGTATTCAGTCTTCACGCCCACAGCAGTAAAACGGACCGCTTCAGTTTTATGCTCAACGCCACCAATAACCGCTACCGAACCTTTACGGGTGATGTTGTACGCCACGCCGTTCTGCCTGAGCATGCGGGTCGTTCTGGCCTGCACACGTTGGTAATCAATCGCCATATCAGGCCCTCTCTGCAAATGCATTAATGGCGTAACCACGACCACCAGCGAGGTCGCCCAGCAGCGCCATAACGGCAGGATAGGACGGCGTGAAAACCTCACCATCTGCGACCGCATAGGTCATGGTGACAGCACCTTCCACACGTTCAGTTTTCACAGCGGCTTCGCGCACGCTGGAGAGTAAATCCCCGTCGATTGCCTCTACCGCCAGCATGCACTGCGCGGTTATAACCTGGCGTGGAACTTCATCCGGCGGGAAATCATGTTCATCCAGAATGACATTAGCCCGTGGCCAGGCCAGCGGCTGTCGAGGGTCTGCTTTTGAGCCAACCCAGTCCAGCCCCTCCAGGTAATCCATTGCTTTAATCAGCAAAGGTGTGAGCTTGTCAGATAGTTCAATGCCGCGTATTTCCGCAAATGAGGCAAGATCCTCTTCACTGGCGTAGCTGTTGGCATCTGGAGAGGTGATATCCGTATTAATCATCTGAGCATCCTGTTTATGGGGCTTTCGCCCCATTCGTTATTCTCCGGCAGGTGCAGTGAAGGTGATCTCATCAGTGGTTTTCGCCACTCCTTCAACCGTGCCGGTTACCGTGAAGGTGCCAGCAACGTCTGATGTGAGTTTCACCGTTGCACCACCAGCAGAGCCTGTTTGAGAACTGGCCGTGCTGAGTGTGCCACCTGTGGACGTCCACACGACGGTTTTACCGGATACACCGGAGCCATTCAGCGTGTACTTCAGAGAAACAGTTACCGCGTCTGTGCTGTCAGCGGTTGCGGAGGTTTTATCCGCTGACAGCGTTACTCCCCCACTGCGGAGCCCAGCTTAATCAGCACGCCTGCCGTAGATTTGTTGCTGGTGAAGTGTTTCTTCCAGTTGCCCGCAGTGCCGATGGCGGTCAGGTCAGGGTTATCACCTTTGGCGGTATCCCAGCTGTAGCCCAACAGGTCAACGTTCACCACGCCTTCAGCACGATAGCCAACCGCAAGGTTTTCCTGATCGTTGATATCGTAGGAACGGAAGCCAGGCGCCTGAGATTCGGTGACGGTAACCGCTCCGGCCACCAGCCCAAGGATCGCATCAGCGTCCATGGTGTCAGTAACCAGCACAGGTTTACCCAGGGTGCCCGGCTGCCCGCCGTAAACCACCACGCCCGCTTCTTCATAGATTTTGTTGGCGATCGCCTCATCCACGATGTCGAAGTAAGTGGCGGAGTGCATAACGAAGAGCACCACACGGTTGAACTTATCGCCGTATTTGCGCAGGCCGCGCGTCAGGGTCTTTTTACCGTCAGTCTCAATGTCGGCGGTTACGACCATGTCGGCGTTAGCACCAATCGCCGCAGTCAGCGCTTTCAGGCCATATTTCACGTAGCCTTCCAGCGTCGCGTCAGCCACATCAGTGCCGATCACTTCGGAGAACTCGTCAACCGAGCGGCCGCGGCGTTTGAACGCTTCTTCGGTCGTTTCGTATGGACCGTATTTCCACGGCGCTTTGACAGAAACTGCTTCGCCTGCGCCGATCTTCTTACCTGTCACTTTTTCGGTGGAGTTAACATCACGCGATTCGATAGAGCCGCCCACCTTGTAGAAGGCACGCTTGCGGAAGTCGCCTTCAATCAGCTCGTTATCCAGCAGGATCGCACCGTTGGAGGACGCGTTGAAAATAGCCAGGTTGTCTTGGCGGCGCTCGAGGAAAGCAGTCTGCGCCAGGTCGTCATAAATGATCAGGTCACTATTAACAGTGGTAGGCATGGGTTAATCCCTTATTTAGGAAGTTTGAGGAAGGCCTGCTGGCCATGCTTGCGGATGTAGTCCGCTTTGTCGCTGGCGCTCATTTCGGAACGTTTCAGGCTGCCACCGCCGTTTGGTTTGTGTCCGCCCGCGCCGGTGCCTTCTGCGCGTGGGAATAGATGCGGAGCCGTCTCCTTAAGAGACTCAGCCCACTCAAGCGGGCTTAGTGGAGTTTTGCCGTCTTTACCGAACAGAACATCGCCATTTGCATCAACTGCTACGGCCTCGCCTTCGTCGTTGAGCTGGAATGTGCCTTTGGCACGCAGAATCAGATCGTCGGATGCTTCCGGCAGCGCGCCAGCTTTTAAGGCTGCTGCACGGATTGCATCACCCAGAACCCGGTCCCGGAATTTGTTGGAGAATGCTTCAGCTTTGTCCGCGCGCTCGTTTGCGGCTTTGATTTGCTTATCGACGTCAGCACGCAGACGCTCGGTGCGCTTATCGAGCACCTCATCAATTTTCCCGGCGGCAATCAGCTTTGCCTCTTCGTCGTCGGAAAAACGCTGGAGGATCCCACGTACAGCATCAGGATCGATACCATCGAAGCGCGACAGGGTTTCTTTTTGCTGCTTGATGGTGCCCAGCAGCTCAGAGTTTTTCGATTTCAGGCCTGTAACTTCGCTGGTCACGCGCTCATCAATCAGCTTCTGGATTTCTGGCGTGATTTCGATACCACCGCCACCGCTGCCCTCTCCGCCACTTTCTGGTGCGTAAAATTTCAAGAGCATGTTTCGAATTAACATAATTTCCCCTTGGGATTTTGCCGGGCCTCGCCCATAAAAAAGCCCCGGCGGATGCCAGGGCGTGAAGAAAGTAATGGTTGTTAGTAGTCAGTACCTGAGAGCTGTTTCAGACGTTCCAGGCTGATCCATTCGCCTTTGTCAGTGAACATATCCGCCAGGTCGATTTCACCCGCGCGGAACAAACGGCCACGCTCGGCACCCAGAACTTGATCCTGGCGTTGTGCTGGCTGGCGTGCGAGCCATTCCAGATACGAGGTTTTCCCCGGTACCTGTCCATCCATGCTGGCACGAGTCCCCTCGTCCATCTCGTCGATATCGATGCCGAGTTCTCGCCATGACTTGAGGATCAGGGTTTCAGTAGAACGGCAGCAGAAATGAATCTTCCCAGGTCCCTGCAGGTAAGGCACCTTATGCCCAACCGGTTTGTTATCAAGGGTGTAGCGCAGCAGGTCACGAATAATGCAGTCATGACTTGTTTTATTGTCTAGCGTAGACAGCCACTGTTTGCCTTTCACGATATCGCTGTTGGCACTGGTGAAGCTGTTGCGTGCTGTGGCAGCCAGATGATTTACGGCTGTTTTAGCGATGCTGGCGGCATTTGCCCTGCTCATCTGCAGCGCGCCGTCGCGATAGTCTTTGTTGGCGTGGCCGCGAACACTGCGTGCGATTGTTTCTACCGTGTCGCCGGCAAGATAACCCCTGCGGACAGCGTTCACGATACGCGCCAGCCTGTCCGATTCCAGATTCTCCGCCCATTCACTCAAAAGTCGTCCCTGAAAGGGCTGCGCCATTGCTGCTGCATACACCATATCGGCGGTGATGCCCTGCAGCGGATAGTGAGACAGGACCTGTGATGGCAGAAGGGAATCGAACAGGCCCAGCTGATAACTGGCTTCGTTCTTTGCCAGCGCCACCAGCTCATTCTCGAGCCCTGCCTGCATGGTGGCTATGGCCTGATGGTTAAGCTCGCGCACGCTGCCCAGTAAACTCTGCAGACGGCTAACGGTGAAGCTCTCAGGAGGCAATCTGTCCAGCGCATCCAGTAGACGTGCCGACAGGTCAGCATCCGTCTCGTTAAGCAACTTCACCATCCGGTTTGCCACGCCGGTGGCGTAGCGGCTTAACCAAACGGAATGTGCGATCGACTCATCACGCAGGCTTTCGTTAATGGTGGGCATATCAGCCTCCCGTCAACGTTGGCGCCTGATTGCGAAGCGCATCAATAACCTCGTCCGGACTGTCGGCCGGGTCAATGAGATCTAGCTTCTGCAGTGCTCGAATCATATCGCTATCGCGCAGCGCACCGGACTGCCAGGCGTTGACGATTGCCGTCACCATGCCCGACTCGGCAACCTTAGCAATGAATTCCTGGTTGATGGTGTAACTCGTCGTCTCACCATTGATGCCAAGGTATTTCGCACACCATCCCAGCGCCAGCGTATAGGCCTCAGAAACGTTTGAAACGCAGATACCGAGCACCGATGTTGATGATGTCTGCTCACCACTCGCCTGGGTTGCCGTCTTCGCCGTGGCGTTCTGCTCAATCAGTCGGGCGCCCAGCTGCACCATGTAATCGCGCTTGCTGTCCATGGCCTCTTTAGCCAGCATGTTCGGCTGTGCCTGGGCATAACCAAACGACCCATCTCTGGGAAGCATCAGTGGTGAACGGGAACCAATTTTCACTCCGGTCTTCTCAAGGTGATCGCGCCAGTTGGTATCAAGCCCAGTCATATAAGGCTGCACCTGGCCACAGAACCACACGCTATCCTCATAGTCAGCGCTGTTTCGGTAATGACCGTGGTTTATCTCCACCAGCGCAGCCAACGGTGAATCATCGATAGTGGGATCGTTGTTCTGAGCACCGACAAAGGTGAAAGGGATTTCGTCCCAGAAGTCCTTTCCTTTCGGCTTAGGGTGGTACTCACTGTCAACGGTGTAGGTTCCGCTTGCTGTGCCACCAGCCCGGCGCCATACGCGGCATATGAACCGCCCTTCTTCAAGCGCCAGCTCGCGATACTGGATTTCATCCTTGTAAGCGTAACCATCCGGCTCTTCTACGCATTCGCGCAGGACCACCAGCACCAGCTGATCGCGTCCGTTAATTCGCTTTGTTCGCCAGTTGATAATGTTCTCTGCCGGATAGCGGAGGATAATCGCCTCATCGGATGCTTCTGCGTAGTCAACATAAAGTCCCTCTCGTGCCACCTCCAGGACGTTCTCGGTCACCAGTTGCGACTGCTGGTAGATGCTGGTACCGGCCCCGTCAGCATTGTCCAACAGGTATTTCAGCTTTTCAGGACCGTTAAACGTGGGGTCCTTGCGATATGCCATCCCAAGCATGCCGATCTTCGTATTGCCGGCAATGGCGTAGAACACAGCGCGGCTCAGATAGTCCTCATTACGCTTTTTATTGCGTAATGATTTATCGGTTGGGTCGAGATACGGCAGATACTTATTACCTGCCGCTTTTACGGCCTCAACTCCTTTGCAGAAGTCCCTGTATTTCCGCCAGGCAGCAGAAGCCGCCCGGTGTTCTGGTCGAACCCAGGTGATGTCGTCGTTTGCCATATCAGAAAGTGGTGTCCATGGTGATTGAGTATGCCGGTTTCACGATCGGGTAATCCTTCACGATGAAGTACCCACCAGCATCATTGGGGTGATCGTTATCCGCTTTTTTGTCCGGCTCGCCGTTCGCCGCCCAGACTTGTTGTTCAAGGCTTTCGGTATAGACCGGGCAGTTTTGCACGTTAACCAGATAGCGGCGTTCGCCGTTGGCGTTGCAGAACATGGCGTTCATCGAGTTGATGCGGTCCTTAACCGGCGGGTTGGCATCATCAACGATGACGCTGAATCCGGCATCGTTGAGCTGGGCGATGTCGGTCTTGCTGGCGTTCTGCGATTTGCGGGAGTCGCCTGACGCATCCGGATAGATATAAATCTCCCGGTTCTTGACGTAGCGACCGTCCTCATAACGCCAAAACTCTTCCTGAATGCGCTTAATCATCGCTGGCGTGTCGTAGACCTTCACCAGTTCACGGACCGCGCGCGGCAGGCCGTTACGCTTCACGTGAACAATCGCGGCCATTTTTCCAACGTTGAAGTCCATACCGATAAACAGCGGATCCCCATCCTGAATCTCATCAAAACAGTTATTCAGCTTGCGGTTAAAGGTGTGGTAAATGGTCCCGCTGTTGAGGTTGGTGAATTTCCCGCGCAGGTATGCCTGAATCAGTTCGTCAGGATAAGAACTCAGCAACGATGGGATGTAATCAGGCGGTAGATTCTTCGCATTGTCGAACGTGCTGGCCTGTATGAGACCGTACAGGGCCGAGAGCTCTGGTTTTTCACGCACCGCCTTCACGAACTGCTGGTAGACGAATTTAAACCCTTCCGGCGTGGTAGTGACGTCAATACCGTTACGCAGCCCATCAACCTTATAACGCATACGGGCTATGATTTTTCGCCACGCCTGCTGCGCTTTGGCAGCCGCCATGACGTCCAGCTCATCCACCATCGCGTTACCGATTTTAAAGCCGACTATCGAGCCGGGCTTCTCCATCGAACGGCAAATTGTCGTCCCGCGGTACCGTCGCCCCTCGTAGAAGTGAACCTCTTTGTTCCCCTCGTTGATTTTGACACTCAAGCCCCAGTCAAAGGCCACCTCTTCAATCGTTGGGTAGAAGATGTCACGAATTTGCGGGTACGTCGGCGCGAAATAGCCCTGGTTAATCTTCGGGTGCTCCCACATCCCTTTGCAGATGCCGCCACAACCCACCCACGTTTTACCCGAACCGAACCCGGCAACATAGGCTTTGAATTTGTGCTGCATTGCGAGGAAGCGCGCCTGAGGAATGTTAAGTGTCGGGCTGATTCCCATCGTCTGCCCTCGCATCCACTACGTTGATATTGATCTGCACTGGGGTCGGTTCATCGTCCTCACCATCACCGGCCAACTCTTTACTGAGTTTCTCGACCTCAAGCTGCCGGCGTTCGATTTCAATCTGCTGCAGGCGCTGGGCGAACTCGCTATCGGCCAGGCCAAGTCGCTTCATTACCGCTTCGAACATTCTTTCACGGCTGATGGCTGTAATTTCGACGCCGTTTTTGCCAACCTTCACGCCGGAGTAAGCGAGCCGAGAATCTGCCGGGAGTTTGCGAGTGTCAGGGAAGTAAGGCTGCCCAATGCCGTCACCATTGCAGCGCGGGCATTCTGGGTTAGGCTCTCTGTTGTGATCGTACCCGTAGCCGCCAGTGTCTTCTGGCAGTCGCGCACCTTCCCTTCCCTCGACTTTTGCCGTTTCCTCATCAAACTCAACTGCATCGCGCCACTGATAGTGGTGACCGAAGCCCCAGCAGTAACGACACGCGCCGCGACGATACTGTGAAAGCTGGTTTGCATCGAAAGTGGCGAGCTTCCACATCTGCGCTAGGACCTCATCGGCACTGCCAAGCGTACGCACAATGGACGCTTTTTGCTGCTGCGCAATAGCCTGGGCAACGTTAGGATTCGTTATGAGCTGACGACCGTAGTTTGGGTCACTATAACCAGCGCGTGCAGCGGCAGCGGTGGCGTTGTTGTCCTTCAGGTATTCCGCGACAAATAAGCGCTGCTGAGCAGTAAGTCCATCATCATCCACCAGCTCATTTGCGCTTTTATCTTTCTGCGCAGTGCGCATTTTTTGCTGCGCAGGTTTTTGCGCAGTTTGCGCAGTTTGCGCAGAAGGTTTTTTGATATATCGACGTGCGGTAGCGTAGTTCAGTCCCTGCGCTTCACACCATTCTTTTGGTGATACGCCGGTTGCGGCATGTTCGGATAGGAACCGTTGCTGAAGCTCGCCCCAGTCCGGTTTTGCCATTGCTTACTCCAATAAAAAAAACCGCCCGAAGGCGGTTAATCATTCAGTATGAACGCTTTTGTAATGAATCAGAAGTTTTCAAAAAATGGGTCGGCTTTTATTTCGAAAAGCACCCTTAATGCACTTTCTCTATCCACTTCACCTTTACTTAATGACTCATAGACCTCACTAAGCTGAAGATAGATTTGTTTAGCTTTGGCGCGATCCTTTTTTTTCGTCATTGTTACGACGTTCTCATAAACCTGATGCAACGTAAAAGTTAGTTTCGAAAAAGGATGTGTCTCAGGAATGGGCTCAGAAGTTAACTGATATTTGTTAGGCCCAAGCCCTATAGTTTGCTGTAGTTTAAGCACTGAAATTACGAATGCTTTTTTATCCCTAAAAGCCTCTTGGTTACGCCAACCAAACACTACAACGACCCCTGCGGCAGTTGCCAAGAATGTAGCTACAGCCGCCGATAAAGATATCCATAACCCCAAATATGCCCAATTAGCTGATTCGCGTGCTGCGAGCATAGCCTCGTACGCGATTAGATCTGCGTCCATTTTCACCTCACTTATTTAGTGAGTCGATTATAAACAAACGCATTAGCATAGGCACTTAATGAATGCCTGATCTAATGCCGCACAATGATGGCAATAAAAAACCGCCTGGAGGCGGTTCATTCGACAAGTCCATGGACTCTAGCGCTTAAGGATTTTTTCAATTCTTTAAATGCCTGGCCAGTACTCTTGACCGACGCATTTAGTAATTTACGCGCCTCTATGGTATCTAAATCATTCCGTTCATGCGCGTGATAAGCTTTATTTCCTGAGTCTAGATGACGTCTTAACTCGGCCATAGCAGGGGTTAGTTCTGGGAAATAAAGCGGCAATAAAGTATCCAAGCGGTCATGGGTGCTTCTAGCACTGAACTCAGAAAGGAAGGTGTGAAATTGTGCTTTTGTTAACTCACCTTTGATAACGGCTAACTGATAAGCTTGGTAATTGAACACATCCTTATCCCAGGTAGTCAGCAGGAGATAGAGCTCCTCTGCTTTTCCTAAAATTAACTTCTTATTTTGTGTTTCTTTTTCAAGTTTTGCTTGGGCTTGAAAGCGCTTTTCGTTGAATATGTTGGCAACCCAAGCGCCGCCAAGCGCGCCGAGGACAGCTATTAACGAGGTAATGAGTGGGACATACTGAGCCATGCTTAACTCCCTTTTTTTGGAGATATAATAACGTGCTTTATCGTCCAATCACTATGTTTAGTCTTTACAATTTTTTGCCCACGCTTTGTTATGCGCCAGGATGTCTTTCTTCGTCTGGCGGTCCAGCACATCCCAGTCGTGATCCGTTCCGTAGATGGGTTTAACCCAGTCGCAAGCCGTGTACACTACCTCACCCCTTACGGACTCAGTTGTCACACGCTCGCGATCAACATCGTCGCCAGGCATATGGTTAACAGCCTGGTTTCTCGTTCGTTTTTTTGCGTGGCCCTCTGCTACTTCTGTGCCGCCACTTCCCGAGCGAATAGAAGTCCTTCCCATACCAAGCCGCTTAATTTTCTTGAGCAATGCAGCGGTGTTCCCTCGGCTGACATATCGACGACATTCAGCCCGGATAGCGTTGTCCTCCAGACCTTAGGCCAATGAGATACCGGCATAAGCACTTCTGTAGAGGTCAGAATGTCCAGCTCGTCCATTTGGTCTATCTCAACAAGACGATTCAGGACATTTGTCGCATTTATGCAAACCAGATCATTGCGTTGCGCTTTAAGTTCGGCAATTCTGTACTGGATGTCAGGTTTTGACAGGTCTTCGGACGCGGTGCGGTTAGCTGTCTTTGTGCGGTACCCCGCCCGAATAGCCGCTTGCGTGGCGTTTAAATAGATGCGGTACTCGCGACACAACATATCTTGCTTGTCGGTGAGTGCCATAAATATCTCTGAGAGGAATTCAGTGGAAAAGATTGAATTTAAAGTAAAAAATGGCCGTGACATTGCGTTCGTAGGGAAAGAGGTTGCATATGAGCACGATCCTGTACAGGATGTAGCCTACCGTATTTATGAGACTGAAAAAGGGAATTGGATATTTGTTGCATCCTCCAATGAGGGATATCTTTTACAACAACAGGTTTTCAAGAACAAATCCATTGAAGAACTTGTAAAATTCTTTGGTTTTACAGATATTGCAAAATCGATTTATCAACAACTTGATATCGATACCACTCAAAACCTCGACATCTAATACCGTAAGGCAACTTTCCAAAACAATCTTCTAAAGAGTCACCGCGTAGTGACTCTTTTTATGATAGTTAACACAAGAGAATGATTTATTTCAGAGGAATAATTTGAATTTCTTTTTATTAATATCATTCGTCTTTTACGATTTTTTCTGTCAGTCGCGAAGGCTCTTGATTGAACTGCACGTGCTTCACATCGGCAGGTGCGAAGTACAGCCATTCTCCCGTCTCGGTCGCCAGCGACACAAAGCCTTTAACCCGCACAGGCTGACGCCGAGACAACTTTCCCGTGAAGGTTTAGCCTGTCTGGGTGGTTAGCGTGATTTGGTAGATGTCGGTCATATCTCGCTCTCAACATTTTGTGTTTTAATGGATATCTAATGCACATTAATAAATGGAGAAGAGATGAACCCTTTAATTTTTATTAGGATCTTCGGTGAGGTAGACATCTCAAAATTGATTCTTTCGATTGACCAAAATGATGATGAACTGGGCTCGGTTCTTAGAGTTCACCTTCTGTGTGAGCGCCTGCTCGACGCGTGGATAGCGGCTCAACTCGAAAGAGAAGATTTGTTTGAAAACTCAGCAGGAGAAAAAATTAAATTCAATCCAAGCTATATTATGAAGCTGGGGCTAGCCAAGAAACTGGGGATGAATGCAGGCCTATGCTCATGCCTTCAAACTATCAATAAAATTAGGAATAGCTTTGCTCACCGCTATGATTGCGAGCCTCTTTTAGATAAAGACATGCAAACTATGGCTAGCATACTGAAGGGTATTCCTCTCCCAGGTAAAGTTAAGAGCGTCGACGATGTTGATTTCAAGATTTTGGATAACAGCGGCAATGAAATAAAAAGCTACTATTTCAACGATGAAAAAACACCAAATCGCATCCGCCTTATTATTATCTTTTCCAACATTCTTGCAAGAGTAGTCACTACTGTTGGTGAGGATTTTGATAAAATTAACCCTTTAGGATTTAAATACTAATATAAAACAATTACCTACAGTATGCCAAGCTTAAAGCCTCATAAGAGAACGTGTCAGAATCTCAAGGATGAGGCTCTATTTCTCCTGAGCCTGCTTATCCCATTCCTCACGGAACTTGGATGGGTTTTGCCTACCTTGTAATGACATGATCACCTCACTTTAAGCACTGCTCTTTGATGTATTCCTGCATGCCGCGAATCATTTTGTCAGCGGTTGCGATTCCGTCCCGGTGATCGAAATAATTCCGTCGAGCGTCTGGAGTAAGTTCGGGGGATCCTGCATCATCCACGCCGGTGGCGGAGGTGGCTTTTGACACTCCAGGGCAGGTTGCGGCGATGCGCAGCCGTTTAGCGCCAGAATCGACATCCCGACGCAAATCGTTAATGTTTTTTTTCGCATCGGACAATTCCTTCGTGTATTTGGCATCCAGCGCAGCGACATCTCGCTGGCGGGTCTGCATGTCTTTGATGGTGGCGTTCGCTAGGATGAGCTTCTCCGTCGCTTTATCACGCTGGTCTTTGTAGGTGATAGCGTTGCCGCGGTAGTGGTTAATCGCCCAAGACATAGAAATCAGCATGCATATAACGACGGCGCAGATGATGGCTGTTAATCGGCTCATTTCTGGCCCCACATGCAGACTTCGCGCTCAATCTCCCGGCGCGTTACTCACCCTTTCCACTGTTTGCCTCCAGCATGAGTCCAGCACCGCAGCTGATCGCATACGCCTTTCAGGTTCCCATGTCCACCAGCTCATCTGCGCTTTTATCTTTCTGCGCAGTGCGTGCTATCTTTCGCGGGTAAATTTTTGTATTTTGCGTAGCAGTTTTCTTGATATAGCGACGAGCAGTTACATAATTAAGGTTATGTGTCTCGCACCATTCCTTAGGGGATATGCCAGTAGCAGCGTGATCAGACAGGAACCGCTTCTGCAGCTCGCCCCAGTCCGGCTTAGCCATTGTTACCTCTAAACTGAATGAACTTTAGACGTCACTCACAGCTTCAGTATTTGAAGCAATGAAGTATTTTTTCTCAAAGAAATCTTGAAATGAGGATTTAAGCTTATGAAATATGTATAACTACGATGACGTACAGAAAATCAAGGCCAATCTCGAGTGGATAGTGCATCAAGCCTCTGCCCGGTCTCATTTGCGCACTGAGCATGATCAATTAGTGATTTCCGATCTAATGGAACTGATTCAGACATATGAAACTCTTCTGGACCTTGTAAGCAAATTTGGTGCTTCCGTCTTAAATTCGGAAATCATAGCGGGTCTATCAATCACAGAGGAATTCATTGCTAAAGTTAAGCGGAATGAAGGTGCGATGTGAGCGACCAACACACTGTGAGACGATTGATTCGTGTATTGAAGCTTCAAACTGGTGGATTACAGTTTGAAGCATGGGTTATTTAATTGCCGTACAGTCGATTGAAAAGCGCATTTTTCATCGCATCAGAATCAATCGGATCCACGTTTAACCAGGTCAATGTCTCTTGGTTCTTTTCTGCATTGAAATCAGAAAACACACCATGGATATCACCGTTATCAGGTGAGTAGAGAACAGCAATATTCTGTTCTGGGCAACTGTGTGGTTTACACCCTGACAGAGCAATATACTTTTTGCCCGCAACTGTTACTTCGGTTGATGGTGTGCTTGTGCCACCACTTTTTACCCATGCAGGTAGTTTATTTTGACTTATCAGTTGGGAGTAGCTCTTAGACGTGCTTTTTGCACTGGCGAAGTCAGAAAGATACTGCCCTTCCTCAGCAACAGCGCTGAACGAAACCAAAGCCATAGCAGCGATAATCACTTTACCTTTCATGTTAATCCTCATTCCATAAAGACACCTCAACTCTATACCTTTACAGTCGCTATGTCAGCCCTATGGATAATCAGAGCATTTGATGTTACTGCCCGGCCCAAATGATTAGGTAAGGATTATCTTAATCACTAGCGCTTATGCTTGTTGATTACTGCCTGACTGCCAAACTGTTCAGGACTCTGATGCGGAGAATGCCAACTCCAGGGAATCATCGATAAAAAGAGCATGTGAAACTGAGACTCCTTTAGCTCTCCTTGCGAGGGCTTTTTTTTTGGATAGTGGCGCTTCGCTTGCTAAATATTGTGTGTTTTCTAAAGTTAAAAGGTGGCTTTGCTATGTCAGGTAAAGCCGTCGTTCAGAAATACCCGTGTGCTCAAGGACGAGCCATCCCTAATTCTTTCTTTCCAACTCGATCTGCCTTATGCCAGCGAAATTATTGTTTCCCTTTTCAATTACAGCCAATAGCGGCTTAATCCACAATACTGCCTGGCAGTACGTCATGGAGCTGGTGGCAACGGCACGATCATCGGCTGTGTCAGGTCCATTGGAATCGGTGTGCATGGCGCTGGCACGTAAACGGTGCGCGTATTTGAGCAGCCCACCAGCAATGTCAGCAGGAACAGGCAGATCACAGGTTTTTTCACGGCGGAGAATCTCCCGGTATTCGATTACGGTTTCTTCGGTGCTGGTGTCAATCAGGGAGTTGAGCCTATTGGCATGTTCTGCAACCTGATTGAATCGATTGAAGTTGAATGCCTGGGTAGCGATAACCTGCCCCTGCAGAGAATTGTCACTTCGCAGAACGTCGTTTTCGCTTTGAAGATTGCTGGCCTCCAAGCAGCTCTTAACGAGGGCGACCGAAAGGCCAGCAATAATGACAACGCCGATAATACCCGGATTAATTTTCACTGGTCTATCCCCCAGCACGCCAGCGCGCTTTCCTGGTCTCTCCGTTCCACCTGACCGTAGCAGCCGTTCTTCTGACCTTTAGTCATGCGGCAATCGCGACCACCGTCTTTAATCCACCAGCGGATTGCCTCGCATGCCCCGCGGCGGTCACCGGCATTAATGCGCTTATAGAACGTGGACGGGAAGCACTTACTCGGCCCGATGTTGTACGGGCAGAAGGATGCGATCCCAGCTTTCTGCGGTTCGGTAAGCGGTACCGCAATATTGCGGTCAACCCACGCCAGAGCCTTATTGCGTTCGATGGCGTTCACTTGATTGCATTTGGCCTGAGTCAATTTCATGCCCTGCACAACCGGTTTACCATCAACCATCGTTGCGCCGCGGCAAATAGTCCAGATACCGCCACCATCTTTATAGGACGTGAGGCTGTTACCCTCTTTCTCATTCAGAAACTGGTCGAGGATTACGGATGCAGGAGCACCAGCTAGTATCAGCCCCAGAACTGCGGTACTCAACTTTGCTCTGGATCCCATCACTCACCTTCCTTTTGTAAGGCCTCAACGACCACGCTTGCAGCAGCAGGACGCTCGTGAAGGGGTTTATCACCAACACCTTTCAGATAGTCATTGACCATTTTTGTTCGCTTCTCATCCTCTCTACGCCTGCGGTTTGCATCTACCCGCCCGTTAATGTAGGAGGCAAGCGAGATAAGCAGACCAGCAGCGCCAAAGAACATGAACACCAGATCCTGAGTGGTAAATCCAATGGCTGACGCCAGAGCTGCTACCCACGCGAAGAACTGCGTGAAGATGTTCCCTGAATCATTCATTTTCATGGTCTCTCACCTCGCTAAGTGCGGGTGCTGTTGCTAGAAATAAAAAAGGCTGCCAAACGGCAACCTTATGATGATCTAAACCTGCTTGAGCGCCCTTCTCATGAGGAGTGCAATAAATTAAATAATCCTTAAGAGAGCTATTTAACCCATTAAAATAATTAACTATTCAAATAGTTATCTATTGTTATCATTTGGGTTAAGTTAAAGAAAATCTTCTTAGGGATATAAGACATACAAGCGGGCATGCACTGGCTTTATTAATGCGGAGAGGATTGATGTCGTTCTCCGCACTTTTTAGTGCTTACATCTGGCTACCAATGCCACTAGTCAAGACATTAGTGCCAGAAACGCATTGAGACATTCATCCACCTCTAATTATGCCCACCCCATTCAGAAGATTTGAGTGAATAAAAAAAGCCCGCTTTTGAAGGCGGGCTAATGAGTTGACTATTGGTAAGGTAGGTGCGAGTAGTACCTATGCTCAGTAGTGAAACTGTATCGGCTTATTCACGTTTGGTTCTGGAGAACCATCAGGCAGTTATCTTCGACCCACTTTTCAAGCGTAGCAGCAGTTTAAAATTTCATAAAAAAAGGCCTGCTTTTTTACGGCAGGCTCTCAAGGAAATTGAAACTGTATTGTTATTGTCATGGTGCCGGGTGCCTCCCGGTGACCCTACCCCAGTGAGCAAGGCCGCGTGCATACCTGCAGAGCGCAGTTGACTGGAACGCCCTTTCGCTTAGAAAGGATTCACCACACGCATAAATTACGCATGAAATATTCACTCGGTCAATACTGTTCATCATTGGCAAAAAAAAGCCTGCTCGGAAAAGCAGGCATAGATCGCTAAGTTGGAAATAATTGAGGGTGTGGTGCCGGGTGCCTCCCGGTGGAAATGATCACAGCACTCATTCCCGCGCGCTGGTTGGACACTCTGGAGAAATGTCCTGCTGAATCGCCCCTCCGCTTAGGGGGATCCACCACAAAAACGCTTTCAGAAACATCCATTCTGCAGGATGCATAAGAAGCTTATGTGCAGTATGAAGAATCTGCCACGTAATCAGATGAATATATTCATTTAAATGGTACAGGCAGAGGGCCTTCAATCACCTCGGCCTCTCCGTTATCGCAGATGTCGTCACCCTGTGTCAGGTGCCAAATACCATTAAAAGTAAGTCCCGTCTCAAGGTCTTCTGTAACACCATTGCTAAAGTAAGCAACCTGTACTCTGCCGTTGTGTTGAATCCAGTAATAGCCTTCTGTCATCATTCCCCCTCCTCTTTGATATAGAGATTATAAGAGGCAATGAATACTGATGATTTTAGTAATACTTAAATCGCTATTAAGCAAAAAGCCCCACGGGGTTAACCGCAGGGCTTTAAACGAAGGCAATAACCCATCGTTAGAGCAAAATTACCACAGATTCGGGAAAAGTAAATAGCTCACGATAAAATAATGCCCTACTTTGTTATCTGCTTGAGCTGCGCATCAGCCCAAGCCTCTTCGATATCAAACTTGGTGATGAGCTGGTCGTAGAATGGCTTAACAGACTTCTTCCAGGTATCGAGGCTGATTTCATCCGTTATCTGGCATACCGCGGCGTAAGCCTCAGTTGATGGGATTCGTTCATACCCCCGCCCGCTGCAACGCTTGCAATCGGCCATAACCGGAACACCCTGCTGTTCTGTAAGGGCCTGATTGACGGCTTTCCCGCGTCCATGGCAATCTTTACAGGCACAACTAACGACCCTCTTACCCTTACACTGAGGGCAGAGAACGCGCGCTACCTCCCTAACCTGCCTCCGTACCTCATGCTCAGAAGGTCGAAAATCTTCGACGCCCATATTCAGAGACATCTTCACGAATCTCTTCTCTTTTGCCAGAGTGTGAGACTTCGTGCTGAAAACCTCAGCGTCTACAAACCCTTCCCCATTGCAGCCATCACACTGCTTCACGCTGGCGGCGCTGCGGGAATAATCCTCGAAAGCGAAGCTGGCCAACCGATGCATCACCAGTGGTTTAATCTCTGCATCAAGCTTCCGTAATGCCGCAACCCGATCGCACTTAGTCAGCGCGTACTGGGCCAGCAACTCAATCGCCCTCTCCCGGTCATTGTTGCTGATACCCATCTTCCCGAGAAAAGCGCTGTAACCCATGGCGGCCCGTTCCTGCGTCATGCCCATCGCAGCCATAATATCCGAACCGGTTAATGCATCTGATGCCGTAGCACGAGGAGAGTCGCTAATCATCGTCGATTTGGCGAAGTGATATTTGAGTGTATTCTCGAGATTCATGCGGTCTCCAGTTCGGTAATGGTGAGTTCTAATTTCCCGCCCTTAACGACAGGCATTTTCATAACGCGATAATCCACAACCTGGCAATCATCCAGCCAGAATCCCGCCTTGGTTAAAGCGTCGAATGCAGCCTTTTGCAGGTTATCCAGATCGCGGCGCCGGCGATCGGGCATGTAACATTCAATGCGGATTTTAAGTGGTGCGGCCGTGCGGATATTAAGCCGGGCGCTTCGAATGACACTGGCGACCGCATAGCGATACGCGACGCCATCAGCACTGATATGCGTGCGTCCACGGTTGTGCCGGTAATACCGGTTGTTACTCGGCGGCCAGGGCAAAGTGATTTGATATGTCTTCACGTTCACCCCCACAACCGGTTTCGCCAGCGACTGTCCGGGCGCGCTGGTGTATTTGAGGTCGGAAGGAATGCACTGACAGTCCAGGTCACGTAATCCTGATTAAGGCTGCGCTCAACTCGCACGCCGCGCGCTTTGTAACGCTTAACCAGTTCTTCGGCCTGTTCGGTGCTGCAATCGGTGTGGTGGAACCAGGAAAACTTCATTCCATCACCCCGCGAAGCCAAGCAGCTGCGCGGCGACGTTTTCGGCTTCATCGCGACTGCGGAATGAACGGGACAGGACCCAGCGCCAGAGGACATCGAGCGCAGCTTTATAGAGTTGCTGGAACTCGAGCTCGTCCATGTTGGCAAACGAGATGCTACGAGGATGCTTTTTGAGTGTGCCGTCAGGCAGCTGAATGGCATCAAAGTGCCCTGCTTCGACGATCACCCAGGAGCGGTAAGCGTCAAAGGATTTGCACAGGCTAATGCCATTTGTGACCCGGCGGTATGCAACCTGCTCAAGATAATGCTCAGCAGCATCGATCAGCGCGCCCTCATTGCCGGCATACGAAGCCAGGAACTTGGCGTAGCCAGTAATCAGCTTCCTCTCGTTACTCGAGATAGCCCCGCCGGTTGGTTCCCAGTATTCAAAACCGAGATTGAGAAGCGCGAAAAAGCGCCGGTGAAATGCCGGGTTTCGTACCCGCCTGAACTCGGCAACAAGAATATCGCCGAGCCGGGTTTTTGATTGCAGGATATCCCTGGTCTCGGGCGTAGCCGGGATCAGTATTCCTGAATGGTGTTTGATAAGTTGTAATTCTAGCGCCATGGTTCTCTCCGTGGCGCATCAGGTATAGGTTGTTCAGGCCTATGAAAGAATAATATCAGACGGTGGTGTAACTCGGTACCCCAGTCGTTTTGCAAATTGCATAAACCCGTTGAGAGTGAATATTTCTTCCTCTTCGAGCAACGGTCGTAATGAAACTATTCCATTTACTCGATAAACCAGATATCTGCCCTCAGCCGGGAAGCTATAGATAACTGCTTTATCGGCCCTTCTGACCACGTCGTACCATTGATCATCTGCATTAAAGGCATCTGCACTACACACTATTTCCCCCAGAGCGACTTATTGACGCGGTAAACAGTAATCGGGAACAGCCAGGGGAACGCAAACAGCGATACTCTTTGAAACTGCTCCAGTGAAATTCACGCGATTAATAAAACCACTCGTCGGCGCTTTCCCAGGTCTCCTGCACGATTTGCTCAACCTCTTTCTTGTCGCCCCCGAAAACACTCAGACCATCATTGCTGGCACGCTTGATCGTTAGCTGACAATTATCAAACTGCTTGCTGAGCCTTTTGAGCAGTTCTGACTCTAGTGCAGGTATAGCTCCATCAGGAAGTTTCTTCATGCGATCAATGGCTAACTCGATTTTCATTTTTCCCTCCGCAATGAACACCTGTATGCATATACAGTATATTTATAAACGTATCTTACGGATTTTGCAACGATTAAAGAGTGTTAGAAGGATGGAGCGCTTCCAAGCTTGCAGGTATCGGTTTTAAGAACGATTTGGGACAGATCTCAGATTTGGTGGTCTACACAATAGTTATGTTGAATAGATTTCAGAGGAGTTTAGTGCAGTTTCACTACTAAATTGTGGTTTCGATATGAGATTTATAAAATGAAAATTCGTAAAGGCTATTATGGAGCTTGCTGTTACTAAGCAACAAATTTGTCAGCAAGCTCTAAAACGACATGAAACATTACCAGTGCGTAATGTAATCCAACCGGTTATCGAAATTTACTGAGATGCAGGCACTTTATCATCCTGACGGAAAGCCTCGATCCCGACTTTCTGACCATAAGAAAGTTCAAGTGTGTTACCATCAGGATCAGCGAAGAAGACATAATAACCCACCGGTTCGCCTGCCTGAACCGGTTCTTTTCGCAAGATGCCTTCCATTCTGGCCATCGCTACCTTATTGTCGATTTCTTCAATGCTTGAACAAGCTACTCCCAAGTGACCGAAATTACCCAGAGGGGTGTCAGTAACAGCATCAACCTGAACAAGGACAAGTGCAAAAGGTCGAGTTCGGTCACTTAACCACGCGACTTTACGTGCCTCCGGAAGGTCAGGCTCTCGCCTGTGTACGACTTCCATGCCAGCATAACGGCTGTAGAAATCAATGCTTTTTTCCAAATCTCTAACAACAAACGCAACGTGCGTAAAACCGACATCAATCTCTTTCATAAGACTAATCCTTTGACTATCTCCAGAGTCCCCATCTTAAAAGCTCAAGTTAACTTGAGGTCAAGAGCCTTTCAATCAATGATTTGCTGGATTTCTTGCACGTATTGTTCAATGCCGTTCAGGGTTGCGGCGTATGCTAACTCCAGCAAAATGAAGATTAAGCCTGCTACTCAAAGAAAAAAGAACTCAGTTGAGATGCGGTAAACGGAGCAGGCTTAAATAGTTGGTCTCATTTTCGCTCACAAAGAACCAGTTCATCCTCATACCCTCCTACCAGCTTTCATCCAATCATATTTGGCTTTTAAAGCTCAGCTGGTATCGACCAGTCAGCGATACTTGCGCAGCAAACGTGCCGCGCATATACAGTGCTGGCTTACCTTTTATCAAACATGCTCACGCCTGTATCCCCTTCCCCCTTGCCAGGTTAATTCTGTCAATGCATTCCCTTAATGCTTTGACTTGCTCAGGGGTGAGTTCAGATTCATCAATTGTGGCCAGAAGCGCGTTGAGGGAGCGCTCAATGTCGTTTTTAGTCAACCGTAAACAGATAACCTTAACCCAACGTGGCGAGAACTTGCTGAGGCCGATTGCTCTTGTGATACGTAGTTTCATAGGATGCCTCTTAACCGCCAGTGGTGGCGATTTCAAACTCGCTTATAACACACGTGGAGAAGACTTATGTGATTATTTCGCTATAGAAATTTCTAAGGGTCGTTTCACTTGAGGACAATCAGGCTTTCAGTAAACGTCTAAATTGGTTTTCCAGCATGTCACACAAGCGCCTCGTCATAACCCGAAGCGGCTTATCAAGTGAAGGTAGTTTTTACGGTCATGCACAGGCTGGGATGTCATTTTTGTGCCAGAAGCAGACTTTAATATAGCTCCAGAGTCCTTTATGGGAGCTATTTACATCTGTCAAGCTTTAGCAAGCGGCTTCATTCGAAAACTAATACCCATACGATTAATGGCATTCATGGTGGCAATAACAATGGTAAGTTCAACCAAATCTTTTTCACCGAATACAGAAAGCGCTGCGGAATATGCTTCATCGGAAGCATGTGTTTCACTAACACGGGTAACTTCTTCCGCCCATGAGAGGGCAGCTTGCTCTATATCCGAGAATAAATAGGTAGCTTCTCGCCAGACAGGCACCAATACAATCTTTTCGACGGACATGCCACTCTTGATAAGATCGCGAGTATGTATATCTATGCAGTGTGCACAACCATTGATCTGGGAAACTCTTAAAAAAATTAAATGGATCAGCTCGGCAGGTAAACCTGTACCAGTAGTGGCGTAATGATGGAGCGCTGCTATAGCCTTGCCACCTTTATCGGAAACTTGAAACCAGTTTGGACGCTTCATCGTTATTTCCACCTTTTTGAGTTGTTTAAAATAAAAAGATGCCTCACAGAATCGCTACGACTGAATGACAGAATTTAAATTAGTACGTCTGCTCAGACGTTGTAATCTTAACCATTGATGTCATAGATAAAAGAGACAAAAAATGAGTAAAACGGTAGGACAATTATGGGATACCTCATGCAGTAAAACTGGATAACAATTTTTAAAAGTAAACCCTGAGTGTTGATAAAATCCACGGTAGAGTCCGCTTCTCGCTCATAACAGACCATTTCCTCACTATGCCCTGCCATCTGCTTTCATCCGTTGATATTTAGCTTTCAAAAGCTCCGCCGGTGTCGGCCCTTTCGGAGCAACTGGCGCAGCCAACGCCCGACGAATAGGCGGAATCGGCTTTCCGGCTAGCACCCGCTTTTCCCACCTATCCAGAATATCACCGGCCTCACGCTCAAGCTCTTTGTGACTGAGTTGGCCATCAGTTCCGCGACGCCGCAGCTCGAGGCAAATGTGGTAATAAACCGGCTTCGGCCAGGGGTACTGCTCACTGCTCGGGTACCGAAACACCAGCTTGCGCCACTTCCAGTATTCAGCCATCACGTCTGCGGTGGTGACCCCCAGCACGCAGCGCCCTTCCCTGCACCACTTGATGAACTGGCCAGGCGATGGCAAGAATGGACGCTCCTGGCGACGCACCATACGCATGCCGGCTTCAACCTGCTCCATGGTGTTTATCCCGTTTTCTTTGAAGGCCAGCACCCACTGGCGGCGGATTTCGTCAAAGTCGTCCTGGCTTCGGTTAACCAGGCTTGCAGGGAACGCGGCCGCCAGCTGCACAAACAGGCCGTTGATAATCTGCGCCACCTGCTGTGTTTGTTCGCGCTCGGTGTACTGCTCAGGCAGGTTGTGCGCCACGCGGCGAGCCTGTTCCCGGTCAAAATTACGAATGCTCTCTGCGAGGTTTTTCATTCCAGCACCCCGTCAATCCAGTCGGTGTTATGCAGGTCGATGCCGCTCCGGGATGGTTTTACCGCTGCGGTTGCACGCAGCCGTTTGGTGGTGAGCTTATCCCACTGCTTTCGCAGACTTGAAGGGCTCAGAATGTTGTCTTTCCAGAATTCGTCCCGGTTAGCCCACTGGAACAGGTCATAGATTTCGTAGTGAGTACGCTTGTCCTGGACACGCATCAGCCTGATGGTGTTTGCCCATTCAGCCCAGTTTGGCTCGGATAGCGATGCGTTGACGGTGAGAAGCCTGTCGTAAATCCAGCGTGCGGCCTTGAGGTCGTCAGCGGATCCCCATGATTTACCTGCCGGGGTGTATATCCCGGCGGCAGCTTCTGGATGGCGTGAGAGAAACTTTTGAGTTTTCTGGTTTCGGGGTTCGTCAGAATTCCGAGACGAGGATATTTTAATATTGTTCTTGTTATAGTCTTGGGTGTCTACCGTTTCCGGGAAGGTTTTTAATGAGATGGTCACTCCCTCCTTCCCGGTACTATGCTGAGGACAGGCTTTCATTCGGAGAACTATCATGGAAAACATTGCGCTCATTGGTATCGAT
>NZ_JBLKBZ010000031.1:0-29133 GCF_047530935.1 Enterobacter sp. 03-F-07-AD-ECC
ACAGTTCTACTTCCGTACAACTGACGTGACCGGTACCATCGAACTGCCAGAAGGCGTAGAGATGGTAATGCCAGGCGACAACATCAAGATGGTTGTGACGCTGATCCACCCAATCGCGATGGACGACGGTCTGCGTTTCGCAATCCGTGAAGGTGGCCGTACCGTTGGCGCGGGCGTGGTTGCTAAAGTTCTCGGCTAATTGCTGATAACATTTGACGCAATGCGCAATAAAAGGGCATCATTTGATGCCCTTTTTGCACGCTTTCACGCCAGAACCTGGCTCATCAGTGATTATTTTTGTCATAATCATTGCTGAGACAGGCTCTGCAGAGAGCGTATAATTCGAAAAGCGAATTAGCATTTCGATTTGGTTTGCCTCGCGATCGCGGGGTGAAAATGTTTGTAGAATACTTCTGACAGGTTGGTTTATGAGTGCGAATACCGAAGCTCAAGGGAGCGGGCGCGGCCTGGAAGCGATGAAATGGGTAGTGGTAGCCGTTCTGCTGATCGTAGCGATCGTCGGCAACTATCTTTATCGTGACATTATGCTGCCGCTACGCGCGCTTGCAGTGGTAATTCTGATTGCTGCAGCGGGTGGTGTCGCGCTGTTGACGACAAAAGGCAAAGCGACTGTCGCTTTTGCCCGCGAAGCGCGTACCGAAGTCCGTAAGGTAATTTGGCCGACTCGCCAGGAAACATTGCACACCACGCTGATCGTAGCGGCGGTAACCGCTGTAATGTCACTGATCCTGTGGGGACTGGATGGTATTCTGGTTCGCCTGGTATCCTTTATCACTGGCCTGAGGTTCTGAGATGTCTGAAGCCCCTAAAAAGCGCTGGTACGTCGTTCAGGCGTTTTCCGGTTTTGAAGGCCGCGTAGCAACGTCGCTGCGTGAGCATATCAAATTACACAACATGGAAGAGTTATTTGGCGAAGTTATGGTTCCGACCGAAGAAGTGGTCGAGATCCGTGGTGGCCAACGCCGCAAAAGCGAGCGTAAATTCTTCCCGGGTTACGTGCTGGTTCAGATGGTTATGAACGACGCGAGCTGGCACCTTGTGCGCAGCGTACCGCGCGTGATGGGCTTTATCGGCGGCACGTCTGACCGTCCGGCGCCAATCAGCGACAAAGAAGTTGATGCGATTATGAACCGCCTGCAGCAGGTGGGTGATAAGCCGCGTCCGAAAACGCTGTTTGAACCGGGTGAAATGGTTCGTGTTAATGACGGTCCGTTTGCTGACTTTAATGGCGTGGTCGAAGAAGTGGATTACGAGAAATCCCGCCTGAAAGTTTCTGTTTCTATCTTCGGTCGTGCGACCCCGGTAGAACTGGACTTTGCCCAGGTAGAAAAAGCCTAAGCAGCGATCAAAAAAGCGGCGATTTAATCGTTGCACAGGGCGCGAGATTGGAATACAATTTCGCGCCTTTTGTTTTTATGGGCCACGGCCTGTAAAACGATTTTATTCACGGGGAGCCTCGCTGAGGCGCTATCACCCAATCAGAGGATTTTAGAATGGCTAAGAAAGTACAAGCCTACGTCAAGCTGCAGGTTGCAGCTGGTATGGCGAACCCAAGTCCACCAGTTGGTCCAGCTCTGGGTCAGCAGGGTGTGAACATCATGGAATTCTGTAAAGCGTTTAACGCCAAAACTGAATCCCTGGAAAAAGGTCTGCCAATCCCAGTTGTAATCACTGTTTACGCTGACCGTTCTTTCACTTTCGTTACCAAAACCCCTCCTGCAGCAGTTCTGCTGAAGAAAGCGGCTGGTATCAAGTCTGGTTCCGGTAAACCGAACAAAGACAAAGTGGGTAAAATTTCCCGCGCTCAGCTGCAGGAAATCGCGCAGACCAAAGCTGCCGACATGACTGGTGCCGACATTGAAGCGATGACTCGCTCTATCGAAGGTACTGCACGTTCCATGGGCCTGGTAGTGGAGGACTAAGAAATGGCTAAACTGACCAAGCGCATGTCCGTGATCCGTGACAAAGTTGATGCGACCAAACAGTACGACATCAACGAAGCTATCGCTCTGCTGAAAGAACTGGCTACCGCTAAGTTCGTTGAAAGCGTTGACGTTGCTGTTAACCTGGGCATCGATGCTCGTAAATCTGATCAGAACGTTCGTGGTGCAACTGTACTGCCACACGGTACTGGCCGTTCCGTTCGCGTAGCTGTATTTACTCAGGGTGCAAACGCAGAAGCTGCTAAAGCTGCTGGCGCTGAACTGGTAGGTATGGAAGATCTGGCTGACCAGATCAAAAAAGGCGAAATGAACTTTGACGTTGTTATCGCATCTCCAGATGCAATGCGCGTTGTTGGCCAGCTGGGCCAGGTTCTGGGTCCACGCGGCCTGATGCCAAACCCGAAAGTGGGTACTGTAACCCCTAACGTTGCTGAAGCGGTTAAGAACGCTAAAGCAGGTCAGGTTCGTTATCGTAACGACAAAAACGGCATCATCCACACCACCATCGGTAAAGTGGACTTCGACGCTGACAAACTGAAAGAAAACCTGGAAGCTCTGCTGGTTGCGCTGAAAAAAGCAAAACCAACTCAGGCGAAAGGCGTGTACATCAAGAAAGTTAGCATCTCCACCACCATGGGTGCAGGTGTTGCAGTTGACCAGGCTGGCCTGAGCGCTGCTGCAAACTAATGCCTTTACGTGGGCGGTGATTTTGTCTACAATCTTACCCCCACGTTTGCTAACGAAAGTTAGCGGCTAAAAGAATTGTTCGTTGGAGCCTGGCCTAATCCAGGCCTCCGTCGAAGACCGCAGGTGTTTCGCAAGAGACTTAATCCCCTGCGTAGACGGTGACAGAACGCTAAGATTATTTTTGGATATTCTGGCTTGTTTCTGCTCACCGTATTAAGACGCTCTTTCCGTTGGGAAGAGTGAAGTGAGTTCCGGAACATGAGTTCCGGCAAACATCCAGGAGCAAAAGCTAATGGCTTTAAATCTTCAAGACAAACAAGCGATTGTTGCTGAAGTCAGCGAAGTAGCCAAAGGCGCGCTGTCTGCAGTAGTTGCGGATTCCCGTGGCGTAACTGTAGATAAAATGACTGAACTGCGTAAAGCAGGTCGTGAAGCTGGCGTTTACATGCGTGTTGTTCGTAACACCCTGCTGCGCCGTGCTGTTGAAGGTACCTCTTTTGAGTGCCTGAAAGACACGTTTGTTGGTCCGACCCTGATTGCATACTCTATGGAACACCCGGGCGCTGCTGCTCGTCTGTTCAAAGAGTTCGCGAAAGCGAATGCAAAATTTGAGGTCAAAGCCGCTGCCTTTGAAGGTGAGCTGATCCCGGCGTCTCAGATCGACCGCCTGGCAACTCTGCCGACCTACGAAGAAGCAATTGCACGCCTGATGGCAACCATGAAAGAAGCTTCGGCTGGCAAACTGGTTCGTACTCTGGCTGCTGTACGCGATGCGAAAGAAGCTGCTTAATCGCAGTTATCTTTATAAAGCATCTGCTTACGTATAAACTTATTCTGATATTCAGGAACAATTTAAATGTCTATCACTAAAGATCAAATCATTGAAGCAGTATCCGCTATGTCCGTAATGGACGTTGTTGAGCTGATCTCTGCAATGGAAGAAAAATTCGGTGTTTCTGCTGCTGCTGCTGTAGCTGTTGCTGCTGGCCCAGCTGCTGACGCTGCTGAAGAGAAAACTGAATTCGACGTAATTCTGAAAGCTGCTGGCGCGAACAAAGTTGCAGTAATCAAAGCTGTTCGTGGCGCTACCGGTCTGGGTCTGAAAGAAGCTAAAGACCTGGTAGAATCTGCTCCAGCTGCGCTGAAAGAAGGCGTGAGCAAAGACGACGCAGAAGCACTGAAAAAATCTCTGGAAGAAGCTGGCGCTGAAGTTGAAGTTAAATAAGCCAACTTTTCTGGTTGCAGCCTAAGTAATTAGGCTGATGGCTGGTGACTTTTTAGTCACCAGCCTTTTTGCGCTGTAAGGCCTCGGTAGCATTTCACACTGTTTGACTATCGATGTGTCTTTCAATGCTTGTTTCTATCGACGACTTAATATACTGCGACAGGGTGCTCGCTCTGTGTAAATCGCAATGAAATGGTTTAAGCGTGATAGCAACAGGTATTGCGGAAAGTATTCAATTTTCCGGTCCACAAAATGGTGTTGCACAAACTGTCCCTTCGTCGGACAGATGGGTCGACTTGTCAGCGAGCTGAGGAACCCTATGGTTTACTCCTATACCGAGAAAAAACGTATTCGTAAGGATTTTGGTAAACGTCCACAAGTTCTGGACATTCCATATCTCCTTTCTATCCAGCTTGACTCGTTCCAGAAGTTTATCGAGCAAGATCCTGAAGGGCAGTACGGTCTGGAAGCAGCCTTCCGTTCCGTGTTCCCAATTCAGAGCTACAGCGGTAACTCCGAGCTGCAGTACGTCAGCTACCGCCTTGGCGAACCGGTGTTTGACGTTCAGGAATGTCAGATCCGTGGCGTGACCTATTCCGCACCGCTGCGCGTAAAACTGCGTCTGGTGATCTACGAGCGCGAAGCGCCGGAAGGCACTGTTAAAGACATTAAAGAACAAGAAGTCTACATGGGTGAAATTCCACTCATGACAGACAACGGTACTTTCGTTATCAACGGTACTGAGCGTGTTATCGTTTCCCAGCTGCACCGTAGCCCGGGCGTCTTCTTCGACAGCGATAAAGGTAAAACACACTCTTCCGGTAAAGTACTGTATAACGCGCGCATCATTCCTTACCGTGGTTCATGGCTGGACTTCGAGTTCGATCCAAAAGACAACCTGTTTGTCCGTATCGACCGTCGTCGTAAACTGCCTGCAACCATCATTCTGCGCGCACTGAACTATACCACTGAACAGATCCTGGACCTGTTCTTTGAAAAAGTGATCTTTGAAATCCGCGACAATAAGCTGCAGATGGAGCTGGTGCCGGAACGTCTGCGTGGTGAGACCGCGTCGTTCGACATCGAAGCCGACGGCAAAGTGTATGTGGAAAAAGGTCGCCGTATTACCGCGCGCCACATCCGTCAGCTGGAAAAAGATGATATCAAACACATCGAAGTTCCGGTTGAATACATTGCAGGAAAAGTAGCCGCGAAAGATTACGTTGATGAATCAACTGGCGAGCTGATCTGCCCGGCTAACATGGAGCTGAGCCTGGATCTGCTGGCTAAGCTGAGTCAGGCTGGCCACAAACGTATCGAAACGCTGTTCACTAACGATCTGGACCACGGTCCGTACATCTCTGAGACTGTACGTGTCGACCCAACCAACGATCGTCTGAGCGCGCTGGTAGAAATCTACCGCATGATGCGTCCTGGTGAGCCACCAACTCGCGAAGCAGCTGAAAGCCTGTTCGAGAACCTGTTCTTCTCTGAAGACCGCTACGATCTGTCTGCGGTTGGTCGTATGAAGTTCAACCGTTCTCTGCTGCGCGATGAGATCGAAGGTTCCGGTATCCTGAGCAAAGACGACATCATCGAAGTGATGAAGAAGCTCATCGATATCCGTAACGGTAAAGGCGAAGTGGACGATATCGACCACCTCGGCAACCGTCGTATCCGTTCCGTAGGCGAAATGGCGGAAAACCAGTTCCGCGTTGGCCTGGTGCGTGTAGAGCGTGCGGTGAAAGAGCGTCTGTCTCTGGGCGATCTGGATACCCTGATGCCTCAGGATATGATCAACGCCAAGCCGATTTCTGCAGCCGTGAAAGAGTTCTTCGGTTCCAGCCAGCTGTCTCAGTTTATGGACCAAAACAACCCGCTGTCTGAGATTACGCACAAACGTCGTATCTCTGCACTCGGCCCAGGCGGTCTGACCCGTGAACGCGCAGGCTTCGAAGTTCGAGACGTACACCCGACTCACTACGGTCGCGTATGTCCAATCGAAACGCCTGAAGGTCCAAACATCGGTCTGATCAACTCCCTGTCCGTGTACGCACAGACAAACGAATACGGTTTCCTTGAGACCCCGTACCGTAAAGTGACTGACGGTGTTGTTACCGACGAAATTCATTACCTGTCTGCTATTGAAGAAGGCAACTACGTTATCGCTCAGGCGAACTCCAACCTGGATGACGAAGGCCACTTTGTAGAAGATCTGGTTACCTGCCGTAGCAAAGGCGAATCCAGCTTGTTCAGCCGCGACCAGGTTGACTACATGGACGTATCCACCCAGCAGGTGGTATCCGTCGGTGCGTCCCTGATCCCGTTCCTGGAACACGATGACGCCAACCGTGCATTAATGGGTGCGAACATGCAACGTCAGGCCGTTCCAACTCTGCGTGCTGATAAGCCGCTGGTTGGTACCGGTATGGAACGTGCTGTTGCCGTTGACTCCGGTGTTACTGCTGTGGCTAAGCGTGGCGGTACCGTTCAGTACGTTGACGCATCCCGTATCGTTATCAAAGTTAACGAAGACGAGATGTATCCGGGCGAAGCGGGCATCGACATCTACAACCTGACCAAATACACCCGTTCTAACCAGAACACCTGTATCAACCAGATGCCTTGCGTATCTCTGGGTGAGCCAGTTGAGCGCGGCGACGTGCTGGCAGACGGTCCGTCCACCGACCTCGGTGAACTGGCGCTCGGTCAGAACATGCGCGTAGCGTTCATGCCGTGGAACGGTTACAACTTCGAAGACTCCATCCTCGTCTCCGAACGTGTGGTACAGGAAGATCGTTTCACCACCATCCACATTCAGGAACTGGCCTGTGTGTCCCGTGACACCAAGCTGGGGCCAGAAGAGATCACCGCTGACATCCCTAACGTGGGTGAAGCTGCGCTCTCCAAACTGGATGAATCCGGTATCGTTTACATCGGTGCGGAAGTGACCGGCGGCGACATTCTGGTTGGTAAGGTAACGCCGAAAGGTGAAACCCAGCTGACGCCAGAAGAGAAACTGCTGCGTGCAATCTTCGGTGAGAAAGCGTCTGACGTTAAAGACTCTTCTCTGCGCGTACCAAACGGTGTTTCCGGTACGGTTATCGACGTTCAGGTCTTCACCCGTGACGGCGTTGAGAAAGATAAACGTGCGCTGGAAATCGAAGAGATGCAGCTCAAACAGGCTAAGAAAGACCTGTCTGAAGAACTGCAGATCCTCGAAGCGGGTCTGTTCAGCCGTATCTATGCGGTGCTGGTTGCCGGTGGCGTTGAAGCTGAGAAGCTCGACAAACTGCCACGCGATCGCTGGCTGGAACTGGGCCTGACCGACGAAGAGAAACAAAATCAGCTGGAACAGCTGGCTGAGCAGTATGACGAACTGAAACACGAGTTCGAGAAAAAACTCGAAGCGAAACGCCGCAAAATCACTCAGGGCGACGATCTGGCACCAGGCGTGCTGAAGATTGTTAAGGTGTATCTGGCTGTTAAACGTCAGATCCAGCCTGGTGATAAGATGGCAGGTCGTCACGGTAACAAGGGTGTTATCTCTAAGATCAACCCGATCGAAGATATGCCGCACGATGCTAACGGTACGCCGGTAGATATCGTACTGAACCCGCTGGGCGTACCGTCTCGTATGAACATCGGTCAGATTCTGGAAACCCACCTGGGTATGGCTGCGAAAGGTATCGGCGACAAGATTAACGCCATGCTGAAACAGCAGCAGGAAGTCGCGAAACTGCGCGAATTCATCCAGCGTGCCTACGATCTGGGTACCGATGTGCGTCAGAAAGTCGACCTGAACACCTTCAGCGATGAAGAAGTGTTGCGTCTGGCAGAGAACCTGCGCAAAGGTATGCCAATTGCAACGCCGGTATTCGACGGTGCAAAAGAAGCTGAAATTAAAGAGCTGCTGCAACTGGGTGGTCTGCCAACGTCTGGTCAGATTACGCTGTTTGACGGCCGTACCGGTGAACAGTTCGAGCGTCCGGTAACCGTAGGTTACATGTACATGCTGAAACTGAACCACCTGGTCGACGACAAGATGCACGCTCGTTCTACCGGTTCTTACAGCCTGGTTACTCAGCAGCCGCTGGGTGGTAAGGCACAGTTCGGTGGTCAGCGCTTCGGGGAGATGGAAGTGTGGGCGCTGGAAGCATACGGCGCAGCATACACCCTGCAGGAAATGCTCACCGTTAAGTCTGATGACGTGAACGGTCGTACCAAGATGTATAAGAACATCGTGGACGGCAACCATCAGATGGAACCGGGCATGCCAGAGTCCTTCAACGTACTGTTGAAAGAGATTCGTTCGCTGGGTATCAACATCGAACTGGAAGACGAGTAATTCTCGCTCAAACAGGTCACTGCTGTCGGGTTAACGCCCGACAGCAGAGTGTGCTAACTCCGACGGGAGCAAATCCGTGAAAGACTTATTAAAGTTTCTGAAAGCGCAAACTAAAACCGAAGAGTTTGATGCGATCAAAATTGCTCTGGCTTCGCCAGACATGATCCGTTCATGGTCTTTCGGTGAAGTTAAAAAGCCGGAAACCATCAACTACCGTACGTTCAAACCTGAGCGTGACGGCCTTTTCTGTGCACGTATTTTCGGGCCAGTAAAAGATTACGAGTGCCTGTGCGGTAAGTACAAGCGCCTGAAACACCGTGGTGTGATCTGTGAGAAGTGCGGCGTTGAAGTGACCCAGACCAAAGTGCGCCGTGAGCGCATGGGCCACATCGAGCTGGCGTCTCCGACTGCTCACATCTGGTTCCTGAAATCTCTGCCGTCCCGTATCGGCCTGCTGCTGGATATGCCGCTGCGCGATATCGAACGTGTTCTGTACTTCGAATCTTATGTGGTTATCGAAGGCGGGATGACGAACCTGGAACGTCACCAGATCCTGACTGAAGAGCAGTATCTGGACGCGCTGGAAGAGTTCGGTGACGAATTCGACGCGAAGATGGGTGCGGAAGCTATTCAGGCCCTGCTGAAGAGCATGGATCTGGAGCAAGAGTGCGAGCAGCTGCGTGAAGAGCTGAACGAAACCAACTCCGAAACCAAGCGTAAAAAGCTGACCAAGCGTATCAAACTGCTGGAAGCGTTCGTTCAGTCTGGTAACAAGCCAGAGTGGATGATCCTGACCGTTCTGCCGGTTCTGCCGCCAGATCTGCGTCCGCTGGTTCCGCTGGATGGTGGTCGTTTCGCTACGTCCGATCTGAACGATCTGTATCGTCGCGTGATCAACCGTAACAACCGTCTGAAACGTCTGCTGGATCTGGCTGCGCCGGACATCATCGTACGCAACGAAAAACGTATGCTGCAGGAAGCGGTAGATGCCCTGCTGGATAACGGTCGTCGCGGTCGTGCGATCACCGGTTCTAACAAACGCCCTCTGAAATCTTTGGCCGACATGATCAAAGGTAAACAGGGTCGTTTCCGTCAGAACCTGCTCGGTAAGCGTGTTGACTACTCCGGTCGTTCTGTAATCACCGTAGGTCCATACCTGCGTCTGCATCAGTGCGGTCTGCCGAAGAAAATGGCACTGGAGCTGTTCAAACCATTCATCTACGGCAAACTGGAGTTGCGAGGACTCGCCACCACCATCAAAGCCGCTAAGAAAATGGTTGAGCGTGAAGAAGCTGTCGTTTGGGATATCCTGGACGAAGTGATCCGCGAACACCCGGTACTGCTGAACCGTGCACCAACTCTGCACCGTCTGGGTATCCAGGCATTTGAGCCAGTCCTGATCGAAGGTAAAGCTATTCAGCTGCACCCACTGGTTTGTGCGGCGTATAACGCCGACTTCGATGGTGACCAGATGGCTGTTCACGTACCGCTGACGCTGGAAGCCCAGCTCGAAGCGCGTGCGCTGATGATGTCTACCAACAACATCCTGTCTCCAGCGAACGGCGAGCCAATCATCGTTCCTTCTCAGGACGTTGTATTGGGTCTGTACTACATGACCCGTGACTGTGTTAACGCTAAAGGCGAAGGCATGGTGCTGACTGGCCCGAAAGAAGCTGAGCGTATTTATCGCGCTGGCCTGGCCTCTCTGCATGCGCGCGTTAAAGTGCGTATCACTGAATACGAAAAAGATGCTAACGGCGAATTCGTTGCGAAAACCAGCCTGAAAGACACGACTATCGGCCGTGCCATTCTGTGGATGATCGTACCGAAAGGTCTGCCTTTCTCCATCGTCAACCAGGCGCTGGGTAAGAAAGCGATCTCCAAAATGCTGAACACCTGTTACCGCATTTTGGGTCTGAAGCCGACCGTTATCTTCGCTGACCAGACAATGTACACCGGCTTTGCTTATGCAGCGCGTTCAGGTGCATCTGTTGGTATCGATGACATGGTCATCCCAGAGAAGAAACACGAGATCATCTCTGAAGCAGAAGCTGAAGTTGCGGAAATCCAGGAGCAGTTCCAGTCTGGTCTGGTAACCGCGGGCGAACGCTACAACAAAGTTATCGATATCTGGGCTGCGGCGAACGATCGTGTATCCAAAGCGATGATGGATAACCTGCAAACCGAAACCGTGATTAACCGTGACGGCGTAGAAGAGCAGCAGGTTTCCTTCAACAGCATTTACATGATGGCCGACTCCGGTGCGCGTGGTTCTGCAGCACAGATTCGTCAGCTGGCAGGTATGCGTGGTCTGATGGCGAAGCCAGATGGCTCCATCATCGAAACGCCAATCACCGCGAACTTCCGTGAAGGTCTGAACGTACTCCAGTACTTCATCTCCACGCACGGTGCGCGTAAAGGTCTGGCGGATACCGCACTGAAAACAGCGAACTCCGGTTATCTGACGCGTCGTCTGGTTGACGTTGCGCAGGATCTGGTAGTGACCGAAGACGATTGTGGCACCCTTGAAGGTATCACCATGACTCCGGTTATCGAGGGTGGTGATGTTAAAGAGCCACTGCGCGATCGCGTACTGGGTCGTGTTACCGCGGAAGACATTCTGAAGCCGGGTACCGCAGACATTCTGGTTCCACGCAACACGCTGCTGCACGAACAGTGGTGTGACCTGCTGGAAGCGAACTCTGTTGACTCCGTGAAAGTGCGTTCCGTTGTATCCTGTGACACCGACTTTGGTGTATGTGCGCACTGCTACGGTCGTGACCTGGCACGTGGCCACATCATCAACAAAGGTGAAGCCATCGGCGTTATCGCGGCACAGTCCATCGGTGAGCCGGGTACACAGCTGACGATGCGTACGTTCCACATCGGTGGTGCGGCATCTCGTGCGGCTGCTGAATCCAGCATCCAGGTGAAAAACAAAGGTAGCATCAAGCTCAGCAACGCGAAATCGGTTGTGAACTCCAGCGGTAAACTGGTTATCACTTCTCGTAACACCGAACTGAAGCTGATCGACGAATTCGGTCGTACCAAAGAGAGCTATAAAGTGCCTTACGGTGCTGTTATGGCGAAAGGTGATGGCGAGCAGGTTGCCGGCGGTGAAACCGTTGCAAACTGGGATCCACACACCATGCCAGTTATCACCGAAGTGAGTGGTTTCATCCGTTTCACTGACATGATCGACGGCCAGACCATTACTCGTCAGACTGACGAGCTGACCGGTCTGTCTTCTCTGGTAGTTCTGGATTCTGCTGAACGTACTACCGGCGGTAAAGATCTGCGTCCTGCACTGAAAATCGTTGATGCTCAGGGTAACGACGTTCTGATCCCTGGTACCGATATGCCTGCGCAGTACTTCCTGCCTGGTAAAGCGATTGTACAGCTGGAAGATGGCGTACAGATCAGCTCTGGTGACACCCTGGCGCGTATTCCTCAGGAATCCGGCGGTACCAAGGACATCACCGGTGGTCTGCCACGCGTTGCGGACCTGTTCGAAGCACGTCGTCCGAAAGAGCCGGCAATCCTGGCTGAAATCAGCGGTATCATCTCCTTCGGTAAAGAGACCAAAGGTAAACGCCGTCTGGTTATCACCCCGGTAGATGGCAGCGAGCCGTACGAAGAGATGATTCCTAAGTGGCGTCAGCTCAACGTGTTCGAAGGTGAACGCGTAGAACGTGGTGACGTGGTTTCCGACGGTCCAGAAGCGCCGCACGACATCCTGCGTCTGCGTGGTGTGCATGCTGTTACGCGTTACATTGTTAACGAAGTACAGGACGTATACCGTCTGCAGGGCGTTAAGATTAACGATAAACACATCGAAGTTATCGTTCGTCAGATGCTGCGTAAAGCGACCATCGAGAACGCGGGCAGCTCCGAGTTCCTGGAAGGCGAGCAGGTTGAGTACTCACGCGTCAAGATCGCTAACCGCGAACTGGAAGCGAACGGCAAAATCGGTGCGACCTTCTCGCGCGATCTGCTGGGTATCACCAAAGCGTCTCTGGCAACCGAGTCCTTCATCTCTGCAGCATCGTTCCAGGAAACCACTCGTGTCCTGACCGAAGCCGCTGTTGCAGGTAAACGTGATGAACTGCGCGGTCTGAAAGAGAACGTTATCGTGGGTCGTCTGATCCCAGCGGGTACCGGTTATGCGTACCATCAGGATCGTATGCGTCGTCGTGCTGCAGGCGAACTGCCAGCTGCACCGCAGGTGACTGCTGAAGATGCATCCGCGAGCCTGGCAGAGCTGCTGAACGCAGGTCTGGGCGGTTCCGACAACGAGTAATCGTTGATGCCGTAAATAAAAAACCCGCCTCGGCGGGTTTTTTTACAGCTGTAGCTTTTAATTCAGCAACGGTATGCGTCGATAAAGCTCAATCATGTCGCCCGCCAGATCCTGGATGACCATCGCGTTCATCAGGTGATCCTGAGAATGGACGGTAATCAGGTTAACCGGAAGCTTCCCGGTGCCTTCATCAAGACCAATAAGCTGTGTCTGGATGGTGTGCGCATGCTTCACATACTCGCGCGACTCTTCCATCGCCTTTTCGGCCCCGTCAAAGTCACCTTTACGCGCCATCTGTAATGCCGTCAGGGCAGCACTGCGCGCCGCACCCGCGTTGACCAGCAGTTCCATGATTGTCGTTTCTAAGTCTTCCATTATGACTCCAGCAGTTTGAGCGCTTTTTCCAGTACGGCATCACCTTTCATCATGCCGTAATCCATCATGTCGATCACCGCGACCTTTTTACCCAGCGGCTCGGCCTGGGCCTGAAGTTTCGCCTGCTCGTATTTAACCTGTGGCCCCAGTAATACGATGTCGGCCGTCGCGATGTTGTCTTTAAATTCCGCGACCGGAACGGCTTTAATGGTGACTTCAACCCCTTTTTTCTGCGCGGCGTCTTTCATACGTTGAACCAGCATGCTCGTTGACATTCCCGCTGCACAGCATAAAACGATGTTCTTCATAATCAGCCTCGATCTACATGTGTTTATTGATAATTATCCCGTGCAGACTGCTTCAACAACCGCTTTACGGTGATTGTGTGTCAGGCATCACAAAGAAATCGGCATTTTTCTGAAACCGGTTACAATTTTGCGCCGGGCAGCGAAAATCAGCCGACGGACGTTCGAATAATGCGGTTTTTTCCCTGTTGTTTCGCGCTGTAGAGGGCGTTATCTACGCTCCCCACCAGTTCTTCCAGCGGTTCGAAATGCCATTCTCCCAGACCGGCACTGAACGTTACCCGCAGGTTTTCTTCCCGCCAGACGCGTTTTTCAACGGCGGTACGCCACGCGTCCAGTAACGAGAATGCGCTAGCGATCTGGTCAGCCTGGAAAATCACTGCGAACTCTTCTCCACCGTAGCGGTAAACCGAGACGTTATGCGGCTGCATTATCTGGATCCCTTCACGCGCCACGTTACGCAGGACAATATCACCGCTCAGGTGACCCCAGGTGTCGTTAATCGATTTAAAGTTGTCGATGTCAATCAGCGCCAGGGCGAAAGGCTGGTGGGCACTGAGTAGCTCATCTATATCGCTATCAAATGCCCGGCGGTTTTTGCAGCCGGTGAGTGCATCATGGGTGGCCTGGCGCACATAGGCCATCTCACGCGCTTTATTGGACTGAATGGTATGGCTAAGCATCGCTTCCAGACGCGGAGCCTGGTTGACGTCGCCGGTTTTGATGGCGTTGATAATCGTCATCAGCACGGTACGCGACTCATGGCGCAGGTACAGACCGAAGAGGATGATAATGATGGCCGCCAGCGCAAAACCCCAGCCGACGATAGTGGTCTCATGGCGGGTAATGTCGGTGAGCGTTGCGCCCGAAACCCGGTAGATGACAAACCAGTCCGGGTTGGTGAAGGAGTAGTAGTAATACCAGGCTTTGGTTTTCTTATCATACAGATGGCCTTCGCCGCTGGTCATTTTGTCCATCAGCGCTTCGCTCACGTACTGCTTGAAGAGCGCGCCCGGATCAGGATGAAGCACCACGGCACCGTCGCGTTCGACAACAAAGAATTCCCCTTGTACAGGCGCTACCATCTGACGAAGGGTAAACCCCATGGAGGTCAAATCGAGATGAAATGCTATTGTACCCTTGAGCCGTCCTTCCGGCGAAATCAACGGCTTATAAAGAGTGACCGTGGGATGCCCGGTAAAATAGTCCATGTAGGGGCGGGTATAGTGGCTGAAGATGCTGGCTTCCGCCTGGGCGATGAACCATGGACGCGTCCGGGGATCGAAGGTTTTGCTCTTTTCCGTGGGAAGTACCTCCGGCGCGCGCAGATAACGGCCCTGGGTGTCTGTCAGAGAAATGGAAGAGACGGTCGGCATCAGGTTCTGTAGATGCATCAACATCTGTAAACCCTGCGACGGATTGACGTTCAGCATCTCGTTCAGCGTGTCGTTGCGTGCAAAATAGAGCGCCGAACGCCCAAGGATATAGTCGTTTTCACGCAGGATAGATTCGGTGTAGTTCACCGCCAGGTTGTGGGTGAAGTTACCATTAATCTTATGATAATCCTCAAGAAAATCTTTTTGTTGTGAAAGGGTAACCACGACCGCGATCAGCGCAAAACTGCACAGGATCCCCGCAAAGCTGAGCATAATGGGTCGGGTAAAAGAGAGCTTTCTGCTGTGAAGTGCCATGAGTTGTACATCAATCCTGATGGTGAGTTTTTCGTCTGCCGATATCCTCTCAGCATAGTCGCTGTCCTGCGGTTAGCTGTGAATTATACGGAACACAGTTTCAGATGAGATGATTTATCTTAAGAACCATTAAGAAAATACTCATTCATCTGGCGGGCGGCGTGTGCAATGAATCAGAGGCAGGGCGAAACGAGGAAGAAGCTTTTCGCCCTGGTCAGCTTCCGTTGCTGACGGCATGACAATAAAAAACCGGACGATAGATGACAATCGTCCGGTTGTGACTCTCCAGAGCGCCTCGACAATTTTTTAACGGCTTGCAGTGCGTTTCAACGCATTTGCGAGGCTCTTCCCAGCCAACTATCCCAGTCTTTCCAGACCGGTTGTAACCCCTGCGCGGTCAGGGCGGCGGCAACCGCTTCTGGCCGTCGACCATCATGTGGCGCAAATTGTTCCAGCTCCGGATGGTCATCGGCGTAGCCCCCTGGCTGCGTTTTGGAGAACGCACTGACGTTGTTAATCGCAAGCGGGATCACGCGGTCACGAAACGCAGGAGATTCACGCGTCGAGAGGGATAGTTCAACCTCCGGGGCAAGCAGGCGAAACGCACAGATGGCCTGGACCAGCTGACGTTCGTCCATTACCGAGGCGGGTTCAACACCTCCCGTACACGGCCGCAAGCGTGGGAAAGAGATGGAGTAACGGCTTTGCCAGTAGTGCTGCTGCAGCCATAGCAGGTGTTCCGCTACCATGTAGCAATCCACTCGCCAGCTATCCGACAGCCCAATCAGCGCGCCCAGACCGATTTTGTCGATCCCGGCCCGGCCCAGCCTATCCGGGGTCTCCAGCCGGAAGAAGAAATCCTGTTTCTTTCCCTTCAGGTGATGCCGGGCATACGTCACCTCGTGGTAGGTTTCCTGATACACCATCACTCCGTCCAGCCCGAGGGTTTTAAGCTCCGCGTATTCCTCCTGCGACAGGGGCTGAACCTCCATCTGTAGCGACGCGAACTGACGGCGAATGGCCGGAAGGTGCTGTCGAAAATAGTCCATCCCGACTTTGCTCTGGTGTTCACCCGTGACCAGCAGGAGATGCTCAAAACCCATTTCACGGATGGCGGCACACTCACGGGCGATTTCACTCTCATCGAGTGTTTTCCGCTTGATGCGGTTGCTCATGGAGAAGCCGCAGTAGGTGCAGTCATTCGCGCACAGGTTAGAGAGATAGAGCGGTACGTAAAAGCTCACCGTGTTGCCAAAACGCTGGCGGGTGAGCCTCTGAGCGCGCTGGGCCATCGGCTCAAGAAAGGTGCTCGCCGCCGGAGAGAGCAGGGCCATCATATCGTCGCGGGACAGGTGACGGGCTTGTAAGGCGCGCTCCACGTCAGCCTGCGTTTTACTGTTGATACGCAGGGCAATATCGTCCCAGTTAAGCTGCCGCCAGCGGTGGGTAAAGGTGGTCATGAGAGCGCCTCCAGAAAGCCGGTCAACGGGCTGGTGGCCTGTGCCTGAAAACTGCGCGTTCCCGGGCCAGACTCTCGTGCCAGCAAGCCAGCCTCCACGGCCATGCGGAACGCACGGGCCATCCTGATGGGGTCGTCGGCGACCGCAATGGCCGTGTTCACCAGCACGGCACTTGCTCCCATCTCCAGCGCCTGGGCGGCATGGCTGGGCACGCCAATGCCTGCATCCACCACCACCGGCACGGTGGCTTGCTCAATGATGATCTCCAGCATGGCGCGGGTCTCCAGTCCCTGATTAGAACCAATTGGGGCACCCAGCGGCATGACGGCAGCGCAGCCGACCTCTTCCAGCCGTTTACACAGCACGGGATCGGCCCCGCAGTAGGGCAGAACGGTAAAGCCTTGCTGCACCAGCTTTTCGGCCGCTTTTAACGTTTCGATGGGGTCGGGCAACAGCCAGCGTGCATCCGGATGTATTTCCAGTTTCAGCCAGTGGGTACCCAGCGCTTCACGGGCCAGCTGAGCCGCAAAAATCGCCTCTTCAGCCGTTTTCGCACCGGAGGTATTGGGCAGCAGGGTAACGCCAGCATCAAGCAACGGTGCCAGAATGGCGTCGCTGTGATGGCGCAGATCGACGCGCTTGAGCGCCAGCGTCACCAACTGGCTGCCGCTTTCACGGATGGCATCCACCATCAGCTGCGGCGAGGCGAATTTTCCGGTCCCGGTAAACAGATGTGAATCAAAGACTTTATCAGCAATACGTAACATCTCAGCCCCCGGCGATAACCTGAAACAGCAGGATCTGGTCGCCTTCGCTCACCTGCTGATGTTCCCACTGCTCACGCGGCAGGATCTGTTGATTAAGCGCCAGCGCCGTTCCCGGCTTGAGCTGGCGCAGCTTCTCGAGCAGCGCGGCAACGGTGAGACCGTCATCGCATTTCATCGGCTCATCATTAAACAGAATGCGCATTGCGGCCTCCGCACACCGGACAGTGGCTGGCGCGGTGCAGTGCCAGATGACGCCAGCCGCTGGAGCGGGCATCAAACAGCCGCAGCGTATTGCGCTCTGTTTCCATACCGCTGAGCAATTTAATGGCTTCCAGCGCCTGCAGGGTCCCCATCACGCCTACCACCGGGCCCAGTATGCCCGCGGTGCGGCAGTTGCGCTCCGGCTCGGCATCATCCGGCCACAGGCAGCGATAACAGCCCTGCGCCCAGGGCGGGGTCAGCACCATCATCTGCCCGCCGAAACCGACCGCACTGGCGGTGATAAGCGGCGTATTCTGTGCCACGCAGGCGGCGTTAATGGCCTGGCGGGTCGCCATATTGTCGGTGCAGTCCAGCACCGCATCAGCAAGGGCGACTTCGCGCTGCAGAGTGTCGCCGTGGAGCCGCTCCTGGTGCGCGATGAGCGTGATGTCCGGGTTCAACTGCTTCAGCCTTTTGCGGGTGATTTGCGCTTTGGGCTGGTTAACATCCTCCGTGGTGAAGAGGATTTGTCGCTGCAGGTTACTGATATGTACCTCGTCGTCATCGGCCAGAACCAGCGTGCCCACGCCCGCGCCTGCCAGATAGAGCGCGGCAGGAGCGCCTAATCCGCCCAGACCAACAATCAGGACCCGGCTGGCGAGCAGCTTTTGCTGCCCGTCAATGGCGATATCCTCCAGCAGGATCTGGCGGCTGTAGCGCATAAAATCACGATCATTCATCGCCTGCTCCTGCCAGCTTTAACAGCTGTGCGGTGGCGGCCTGCCAGTCTGCCGCCTGGGTAATGGCGCTGACAACAGCGATACTGCCGACACCGGTATTCAGCACGGCAGGAGCGCGTTCCAGGCTGATCCCACCGATCGCGACGGTAGGGTAATCGGCAAGGCGTTTAACATGTGCCGCCAGCTGCGTCAGCCCCTGTGGGGCCGAGGGCATCTGTTTGGTCTGCGTCGGAAAAACATGGCCAAGTGCGATATACGAAGGGCGAGCCGCCAGCGCCACGTCGATCTCCATGTCGTCGTGTGTTGACACCCCCAGTCTTAATCCAGCGTCCCGGATAGCGCTCAGGTCCGTTGTTTCCAGGTCCTCCTGACCCAGATGCACACCGTACGCCTGGTGCTTAACGGCCAGTCGCCAGTAGTCGTTGATAAACAGGCGCGCGTCGTAGCGACGCCCCAGCGCGATGGCGGCGACCACATCGGCCTCCACCTCGTCATCACGTTTATCCTTAATGCGCAGCTGGATTGTGCGAACGCCGCACGCCAGCAGGCGTTCGATCCACGTCACGCTGTCCACCACCGGATAGAGCCCTAAACGGAAGGGAACGCAAGGGAAATCAGGCTGATACATTACGCCTCCTCTTTTTTGAGGTAGATTTCGCCGCCCTTCGCGCGGAAGGTTTCTGACATATCCGCCATGCCCACTTCAATGGTTTGCGTGGCGGCGTAGTCACGGACTTCCTGGCTGATTTTCATCGAGCAGAATTTTGGCCCGCACATGGAGCAGAAATGCGCCACTTTGCCCGACTCCTGCGGCAGGGTTTCATCGTGATACGCGCGGGCAGTGAAAGGATCGAGCGCCAGGTTGAACTGGTCTTCCCAGCGGAATTCAAAGCGCGCCTTCGACATGGCGTTGTCGCGGATTTGCGCGCCAGGGTGGCCTTTGGCCAGATCCGCGGCGTGGGCGGCGATTTTGTAGGTGATCAGCCCCTGCTTCACATCCTCTTTGTTGGGCAGGCCGAGGTGCTCTTTCGGCGTCACATAGCAGAGCATGGCGCAGCCGAACCAGCCGATCATTGCCGCACCAATCCCGGAGGTGAAGTGGTCATAGCCCGGAGCGATATCCGTGGTCAACGGCCCCAGGGTATAGAATGGCGCTTCGTGGCAGTGCTCCAGCTCTTCGGTCATGTTGCGGCGGATCATCTGCATTGGCACGTGTCCCGGGCCTTCAATCATCACCTGCACGTCATACTCCCAGGCGATTTTGGTCAGCTCACCCAGGGTATGCAGTTCGGCAAACTGCGCTTCGTCGTTGGCATCACGAATGGAGCCCGGACGCAGGCCGTCGCCCAGCGACAGGGAGACATCGTACGCGGCACAGATTTCACAGATCTCGCGGAAGTGTTCGTAGAGGAAGTTTTCTTTATGGTGCGACAGGCACCATTTGGCCATGATAGAGCCGCCGCGCGAGACAATACCGGTCAGACGCTTCGCCGTCATCGGCACGTAGCGCAGCAGCACGCCCGCGTGAATGGTGAAGTAGTCGACTCCCTGCTCGGCCTGCTCCAGCAGCGTGTCGCGGAAGGCTTCCCAGGTGAGGTCTTCGGCAATACCGTTCACCTTCTCCAGTGCCTGATAAACGGGCACCGTTCCGATAGGCACCGGGCTATTGCGCAGGATCCACTCGCGGGTTTCGTGGATGTAACGCCCGGTGGAGAGGTCCATCACCGTGTCCGCGCCCCAGCGTGTCGACCAGACCAGTTTTTCCACCTCTTCTTCAATGGAGGAGGTCACGGCTGAGTTGCCGATATTGGCGTTGACCTTCACCAGGAAGTTGCGGCCAATGATCATTGGTTCAGATTCCGGGTGATTGATGTTGGCAGGGATAATCGCGCGGCCAGCGGCCACTTCATCACGTACAAACTGCGGCGTGATGTTTTCCGGCAGACGTGCCCCGAAGCCTTCTCCCGGATGCTGGTGGCGTAACACCTCGCTGCGGATACGCTCGCGACCCATGTTTTCACGAATGGCGATAAACTCCATCTCCGGCGTGACGATGCCCTGGCGGGCATAGTGCAGCTGGGTAACGCATTTACCCGCTTTCGCGCGTTTCGGCGTCAGCAACCCGGTGAAGCGCAGCTCATCAAGACCATCGTCGGCCAGACGCGCTTTGGTGTACGCCGAGCTGCGGTCAGAGAGCTCTTCGCAGTCGTTACGCGCGTCAATCCACGGCTGGCGCAATTTCGCCAGACCCTGCTGAACGTTAATGGCAACCGCAGGATCGCCGTACGGACCGGAGGTGTCATACACCGGAACGGCTTCGTTATCTTCATACTGCGGGTGTGCTTTGCTGCCACCGATAAGGGTCGGGCTAAGCTGGATTTCACGCATTGGCACGCGGATATCCGCCTGTGAACCGGTGATGTAAATGCGTTTTGAGTTCGGGAAAGCGGTGCCTTCCAGAGTGTCGATGAAGTGTTGGGCTTGTTCGCGCTGTTCGCGGCGGGTCAGTTTTGTTGTAGACATAGCTCATTCCAAAAGTGAAGGACATGGCTTGTCAGACGACGGATGAAGCAAGAGAGGATCGCCCTGGAGGCGATACAACAGCAGTGTGACTCTTGTTCCCTTCGCAGGTATTAGCCTGATCAGGTTCCGCGGATCCCGAATTAACGGTCTCAGCCCGTGCTTGCACACTGGGCACTCCGACAAGAAAAATCCCCCTCCGCAGAGGGGCGAATGGTTGTAAATTACTCGTTAACGATTAAGAACTCAAGCAGGTCGCGCGACGTTATCTTCGTGGCTCACATCCAGGCCGTGATCCAGGGCGAGGGCGATCAGCTTATCTTCCAGCGTGAATCGCTCTTCCAGCGCTTCGCCGAGGTCGGAAAGCGCCTGCTGAAACTCAAGATAGTTATCGTGATCGATAGCGTTCTCAAGCGTGGAATCGTAGTAATCCATGATCTGCTGGGTGTTAGCTTCCAGCAGCGGATAGAGTTTGCTGGCCGCTAAATACGGTGTAGTCCCTTCCATTTCGCGGATAATGCGTTCATAAATATTGAAATGGCCGTCGGACAGATAGTCGACCAGGCTCTGACAAAAATCATCCAGCGCTTTTTCATTCAACCGCATAAACGATTCTTTGCCAGGCTTAATACCGACCAGATTGTAATAAGCCACGAGTAGATGCTTGCGCACATGTAGCCAGCGATCCACCAGTTTGTTACTTCCTCTAACGCGCTCAGTCAGGCTCTCTAGCTGGTTTAACATGGTTGACTCCGCAAGGTTGAGAATTGAATCTGCTTATCCAAAATGTAACCACAATGCTAACAACATGTCAGTGAAGCGAAGGTAGTGCAATAGATATGGATCGTATTATTGAAAAATCAGATCTGGGTTGGTGGATCGTCAGTCACGAACAAAAATTATGGTTGCCTGCCGGGGAAATACCCTATGGCGCAGCAGAAAAATTCGATCTTGTCGGCCTGCCCGCGCTGAAGATCGGGGAATGGCAGGGTGAACCCGTGTGGTTGATCCAACAGCCACGCCGCAATGACATGGGATCGGTTCGTCAGGTGCTGGATCAGGATGTGGGTTTGTTCCAGCTGGCGGGCCGGGGTGTGCAGCTGGCTGAGTTTTACCGTTCGCATAAGTACTGCGGCTACTGTGGTCACACCATGCACCCCAGTAAAACCGAGTGGGCGATGCTCTGCAGCCACTGCCGTGAGCGTTACTACCCGCAAATTGCGCCGTGCATTATCGTCGCTATCCGTCGTGACGATTCCATCCTGCTGGCGCAGCATACCCGTCATCGCAACGGCATTCATACCGTGCTGGCCGGGTTCGTCGAGGTGGGCGAAACGCTGGAACAGGCGGTGGCGCGTGAAGTGATGGAAGAGAGCGGGATTAAGGTTAAAAACCTGCGCTATGTTACCTCCCAGCCGTGGCCGTTCCCGCAGTCGCTGATGACGGCCTTTATGGCCGATTATGACAGCGGCGAGATTGTCATCGACCAGAAAGAGTTGCTGGAGGCGAACTGGTATCGTTATGACGATTTGCCGCTGCTGCCACCACCAGGCACCGTCGCCCGTCGGCTGATAGAAGATACCGTAGCAATGTGTCGGGCTGATGCTGAGTGACATGTTACACTGAGGCCATGACGCTTAAGGAACTGCAAAAATGACCGAACTGAAAAACGATCGTTATCTGCGTGCGCTGCTGCGCCAGCCCGTTGATGTCACCCCGGTGTGGATGATGCGCCAGGCGGGACGCTATTTGCCAGAGTACAAAGCCACGCGTGCGCAGGCGGGCGATTTTATGTCGCTGTGCAAAAATGCCGAGCTGGCGTGTGAAGTTACGCTCCAGCCGCTGCGCCGCTTCCCGCTGGATGCCGCCATTCTCTTTTCGGACATTCTGACCATTCCGGATGCGATGGGCCTTGGGCTCTATTTCGAAACCGGCGAAGGCCCGCGTTTCACTTCCCCAATCAAAAGCAAAGCGGACGTTGATAAGCTGCCCGTTCCCGATCCTGAACAGGAGCTGGGCTATGTGATGAATGCCGTGCGCACCATTCGTCGTGAACTGAAAGGCGAAGTCCCGCTGATTGGCTTCTCCGGCAGTCCGTGGACGCTGGCGACCTATATGGTTGAAGGCGGCAGCAGTAAAGCCTTTACCGTGATCAAAAAGATGATGTATGCAGAGCCGCTGGCCCTGCATGCGCTACTCGATAAGCTGGCGAAAAGCGTCACCCTCTATCTGAACGCGCAGATCAAAGCGGGTGCGCAGTCGGTGATGATTTTCGATACCTGGGGCGGCGTGCTGACCGGGCGCGATTATCAGCAATTTTCGCTCTACTACATGCACAAAATCGTTGATGGCCTGCTGCGTGAAAATGAAGGCCGCCGTGTGCCGGTCACGCTGTTCACCAAAGGCGGCGGTCAGTGGCTGGAAGCCATGGCGGCGACCGGCTGCGATGCGCTGGGTCTCGACTGGACCACCGATATCGCCGACGCGCGCCGTCGCGTGGGTGACAAAGTGGCGCTGCAGGGCAATATGGATCCGTCCATGCTCTACGCGCAGCCTGCCCGTATTGAAGAAGAGGTGGCGTCTATTCTGGCTGGCTTTGGCCAGGGGGAAGGGCACGTGTTTAACCTCGGGCACGGTATCCATCAGGACGTTCCGCCAGAGCACGCTGGCGCGTTTGTGGAGGCGGTGCACCGACTTTCTGCGCAATATCACAAATAAGGAGTGGTTATGGATCTCGCGTCATTACGCGCTCAACAGATAGAACTGGCTTCATCCGTGGTCCGCGAGGATCGTCTGGATAAGGATCCCCCGCAGTATATAGGCGGTGCGGATGTCGGGTTTGAGCAGGGCGGTGAAGTGACGCGGGCGGCGATGGTGCTGCTGAAGTATCCCTCACTTGAGCTGGTGGAGTACAAAGTGGCGCGTATCGCCACCACCATGCCGTACATACCGGGCTTTCTCTCCTTCCGTGAATACCCCGCGCTGCTCGCAGCGTGGGAGCAACTCTCGCAAAAACCCGATCTGCTGTTTGTTGATGGACACGGTATCTCTCATCCGCGTCGCTTAGGCGTTGCCAGCCACTTTGGTCTGCTGGTGGATGTACCCACCATCGGTGTGGCCAAAAAACGCCTGTGCGGTGCATTTGAGCCGCTCTCCGCCGAGCCGGGCGCGCTGGCGCCGCTTATTGATAAGGGTGAGCAGCTGGCATGGGTCTGGCGCAGTAAAGCGCGCTGTAACCCGCTGTTTATCGCAACCGGGCACCGTGTGAGCATGGACAGCGCCCTGGCCTGGGTGCAGCGTTGTATGAAGGGTTACCGTTTACCTGAGCCCACGCGCTGGGCAGATGCGGTGGCCTCTGCTCGTCCGGCTTTTGTTCGTTGGCAGGAAATTCAGTGATGAATCAGGTAAACTGCGGCTAATTTTCGATTCGAGATCTCATCATGCTACAAAACCCGATTCACCTGCGCCTTGAGAAGCTGGAAAGCTGGCAGCACGTCACCTTTATGGCTTGCCTGTGCGAGCGCATGTATCCGAACTACGCCGCGTTCTGCAAGCAGACGGAGTTTGGTGATGGCCATATTTATCGCCGGATCCTCGACCTCATCTGGGAAACGCTGACGGTCAAAGACGCAAAGGTGAACTTCGACTCTCAGCTGGAAAAACTCGAAGAGGCTATTCCGGTGGCGGATGATTTTGATCTGTACGGTGTCTATCCGGCAATTGATGCCTGCGTAGCGTTAAGCGAACTGATTCACTCTCGTCTGAGCGGTGAAACGCTGGAGCACGCTATTGAAGTCAGTAAGGCATCCATTACGACCGTAGCGATGCTCGAAATGACCCAGGCAGGCCGTGAAATGACCGACGAAGAGCTGCGGGCTAACCCTGCGGTTGAACAGGAATGGGATATTCAGTGGGAGATTTTCCGCCTGCTGGCAGAATGTGAAGAACGCGATATTGAGCTGATAAAAGGGCTGCGTGCGGACTTGCGTGAGGCCGGCGAGAGTAATATTGGTATAATTTTTAACCAATGAGACAACAAAACGTGATTTAACGCCTGTTTTGTCGCACCTCGACTCTTCCCTTCTGCCCCCCGTCTGGTCTACATTTGGGGGGCGAAAAAAAGTGGCTATCGGTGCGTGTATGCAGGAGAGTGCTATTTTGGCATTTTCGTCGCACTCGATGCTTAGCAAGCGATAAACACATTGAAAGGATAACTTATGAACAAGACTCAACTGATTGATGTAATTGCGGACAAGGCTGATCTGTCTAAAGTGCAGGCTAAAGCTGCTCTGGAATCTACCCTGGCTGCTATTACTGAGTCTCTGAAAGAAGGCGATGCTGTACAACTGGTTGGTTTCGGTACCTTCAAAGTGAACCACCGCGCTGAGCGTACTGGCCGCAACCCGCAGACCGGTAAAGAAATCAAAATCGCCGCAGCTAACGTGCCGGCATTTGTTTCTGGTAAAGCACTGAAAGACGCAGTTAAGTAAGACGCGTGGCAGTGAACAGTTTTAACGAAGGGGCGGCAACGCCCCTTTTGTCATTCTGGCGTGGCGCGCTCGCGCTGGCGGGCGTGTTACTGCTTTCCGCCTGTAGCCATGACACCTCTTTACCACCGTTTACCGCCAGCGGTTACGCTGACAACCAGGGAGCGGTGAGGATCTGGCGTAAAGATTCTGGCGGTGAAGTGCATCTACTTTCCGCTTTTAGCCCGTGGCATAACGGCAATACATCGACCGCAGAGTATCGCTGGCAGGGAGACGACCTGTCATTCATCGAACTCAATATCTACGGCAAAACCCCCGAACATGTAAAAGTGCGGTTTGATGACCACGGCGAGCTGAGCTTTATGCAGCGTGAAGTCAACGGTCAAAAACAGCAACTCTCCAGCGATCAGGTTGCTCTCTATCGTTATCGTGCCGGACAAATCCGCCAGACCAGTGATGCGCTGCGTCAGGGACGCGTGGTGCTGCGCCAGGGGCGCTGGCATACCGATGGTACGGTCACTACCTGCGAAGGGCAGACAGTCAAACCTGATCTTGAATCCTGGGCAACCGAACATATACAGCGCCGTCAGCGTCATTCATCGATGGAAGTGAGTGTGGCGTGGCTTGAAGCGCCTGAAGGCTCTCAGCTGTTGCTGGTGGCGAACGAAGATTTCTGCACCTGGCAGCCGACAGAAAAGAGTTTTTGACATAAATCCCCTCTCCCTTGAGGGAGAGGGTTTAGGATGAGGGGGGATTACTCCCCCTGCTCACGTGCAATCGCACGATAACCGATATCCTGACGGCTAAAGCTACCGTTCCAGTGGATATCCGCCATCAGGGCATAAGCGCGCTTCTGCGCTTCGGCAACGGTATGACCCAGCGCGGTGGCACACAGCACGCGGCCACCGTTGGTCAGTACGCGATCGTCGTCAGCCAGTTTCGTTCCGGCGTGGAACACCTTGGCACCTTCGGTTTCTTCCAGCGGCAGGCCATGGATCTCATCTCCGGTGTTGTAGTGGCCAGGATAACCGCCCGCAGCAATCACCACGCCCAGAGACGCGCGTTCGTCCCACTCTGAGGTTTTCTCATCCAGCTTGCCGTCGCATGCGGCCAGGCACAGCTCCACCAGGTCAGATTTCATGCGCAGCATGATTGGCTGAGTTTCGGGATCGCCGAAGCGGCAGTTAAATTCGATCACCTTCGGATTGCCCTGCTTGTCAATCATCAGGCCCGCATAGAGGAAACCGGTGTAAGTGTTACCCTCGGCAGCCATTCCTTTTACGGTTGGCCAGATGATACGGTCCATGGTGCGCTGATGCACTTCATCCGTCACCACAGGGGCAGGGGAGTAAGCGCCCATACCGCCGGTATTCGGTCCGGTATCCGCATTGCCCACGCGCTTATGGTCCTGGCTGGTGGCCATCGGCAGAACGTGTTCGCCATCCACCATCACGATAAAGCTCGCTTCTTCGCCATCAAGGAACTCTTCAATCACGATGCGGTGGCCCGCGTCGCCAAAGGCATTGCCTGCCAGCATATCCTGTACGGCTGCTTCGGCTTCTTCGAGCGTCATCGCGACGATAACACCTTTACCGGCAGCCAGACCGTCGGCTTTGATCACAATCGGCGCGCCTTTTTCACGTAAGTAAGCCAGCGCGGGCTCGACTTCGGTGAAGTTCTGGTATTCCGCCGTCGGGATGTTATGACGCGCAAGGAAATCCTTGGTAAAGGCTTTAGACCCTTCCAGTTGTGCTGCGCCTTCCGTCGGGCCGAAGATGTTCAGACCTGCGGCACGGAACGCGTCAACGACGCCAATCACCAGTGGCGCTTCCGGGCCGACGATGGTGAGATCGATTTTCTCGTTCTGGGCAAAGCTCAGCAGCGCGGGGATATCGGTCACGCCGATGGCGACGTTCTGCAGCGCAGGTTCCAGCGCCGTACCCGCATTACCCGGAGCCACAAAAACGGTTTCAACCAGCGGAGACTGCGCCGCTTTCCACGCCAGCGCGTGCTCGCGCCCGCCGTTACCGATCACTAATACTTTCATTTTCTGCTCCGGGAATTAATGACGGAAGTGACGCATATCGGTGAAGATCATCGCAATGCCGTGTTCGTCGGCAGCGGCAATGACTTCGTCGTCACGGATAGAACCGCCAGGCTGGATCACACAGGTAATACCCACAGCGACGGCCGCATCAATACCGTCACGGAACGGGAAGAAGGCGTCAGACGCCATGGCAGAACCTTTTACTTCCAGGCCTTCGTCGCCTGCTTTGATACCGGCAATTTTCGCAGAGTAAACGCGGCTCATCTGGCCTGCACCTATCCCGATGGTCATGTTCTCTTTGGCATAGACAATGGCGTTGGATTTCACGAACTTCGCCACTTTCCAGCAGAACAGCGCATCACGCAGTTCCTGTTCGGTTGGCTGACGTTTGGTGACGACGCGCAGGTCAGCGGCTGTCACCATGCCCAAATCGCGATCCTGAACCAGCAGCCCACCATTTACACGTTTGAAATCAAGACCCGGCACGCGCTCTGCCCACTGGCCGCAAACCAGCACGCGCACGTTCTGTTTCGCGGCGGTGATTTTCAGCGCTTCTTCAGACGCAGATGGCGCGATGATCACTTCAACAAACTGACGAGAGATAATGGCCTGTGCGGTTTCGGCATCCAGTTCACGGTTAAACGCGATAATGCCGCCGAAGGCAGAGGTCGGGTCAGTTTTATAGGCGCGATCGTAAGCGTCCATGATAGAGGTACTGACCGCTACGCCGCAGGGGTTCGCGTGCTTCACAATAACGCAGGCAGGCTCATTGAACTCTTTCACACACTCCAGTGCGGCATCGGTATCGGCAATATTGTTATAAGAGAGCGCTTTGCCCTGAATCTGCTGTGCGGTAGCGACAGAAGCTTCTTTTACCTCTTCTTCTATATAGAAGGCTGCCTGCTGGTGGCTGTTCTCGCCATAACGCATATCCTGCTTCTTGATGAAGTTCAGGTTCAGCGTGCGTGGGAAGCGGCCGGAAGGATCTTTGCTTTCGCCGTGGTAAGCCGGCACCAGGCTACCGAAGTAGTTGGCGATCATGCTGTCGTACGCGGCGGTGTGTTCGAATGCTTTAATCGCGAGGTCGAAACGGGTGTCCAGAGTCAGTGACCCTTCGTTCGCATCCATTTCATTAATAATGGCGGAGTAGTCGCTGCTCTTCACCACAATGGCCACGTCTTTATGGTTCTTGGCCGCGGAGCGCACCATCGTCGGTCCGCCGATATCAATATTCTCTACGGCGTCTTCCAGAGAGCAGCCTTCACGCGCCACGGTTTGGGCGAACGGATAAAGGTTAACGACAACCATATCAATTGGCGCGATATCATGCTGTTCCATAATGGCATCATCCTGACCGCGACGACCCAGAATGCCGCCGTGGACTTTCGGGTGCAGGGTTTTGACGCGTCCATCCATCATTTCCGGGAAACCGGTGTAATCGGACACTTCGGTTACCGGCAGACCTTTATCTGCTAACAGGCGTGCGGTACCACCTGTGGACAGCAGCTCTACACCACGTGCAGAAAGTGCCTGAGCGAATTCGACGATACCGGCTTTATCAGAAACACTGAGCAGAGCGCGGCGGACTGGACGACGTTGTTGCATGGTAAATCCCCTGGATTTCACGATTACAGAGAGCGTTAGATGAATTTTCCAGCGAAAAACTCATCTAACACACCTGACGAGGCATCCTTGTTAAGCGCGAGCATTTTAACGAAAACGTTTGCGCAACGCTCGCGAATTTTCACTTTTTCGCATCGCTGTGGATAACTCTGTGTATAAAAAGGTATAAGGCGGGGTTTTGCTGGGGAATGCAGCAGTCAGTCATTTTTCTGTCATTTAGCGGTTGCGGCCTGCGGAGAACTCCCTATAATGCGCCTCCATCGACACGGCGGATGTGAATCACTTCACAAACAGCCCGGTCGGTTGAAGAGAAAAAATCCTGAAAATCAGGGTTGACTCTGAAAGAGGAAAGCGTAATATACGCCACCTCGCGACAGAGCGCTGAAGCGCGTC
>NZ_JBLKBZ010000032.1:0-27431 GCF_047530935.1 Enterobacter sp. 03-F-07-AD-ECC
ATGTTAACCACTAGAAAATCTATAATTTAAAATATTCACAACTCTAGAAGTAGAGTTTGAAATGGGCACGTCATTATAATGAAATTATACAGGCATGTATTTTTCTGACGCCTGGTATTAATGCCATGATTGATTAGCGGAAAGAAATTTATAACCGCAAGTAAAATTTTAGAAAGAGAATACATTTTGCATTAAAAATATAATGCCATCATTGTTATATAAGCCGAAATAATTAATACAACTCGGCCTTTTATTAATCACTTATCTTTACGAACACTGCCAAAAACCAGCTATAATATTTCCGCCGGATATATTTTTATACAAATACAAAGCACCGTAACCAAAGATGTAATCACCATCAAGCAATGCATCTGGATAATAGTCTTCATCTATCTGCATGAAAAAGTTATAGCCATCCTTTTGCAAAGCATCAAAATAATAATATTCAGATTGTATTAACCTTGCTTCTTCGGTTTTAGTGATAAAATCAAACTCTTCACTTTCAACCTTATCATACCCAACAATAACTGCCTTGTTAATGTCTTTTATCGTAAATCCATCATTATTGCTTTCATCAGAAAACGTATGCGTAAAAACTTTTATTGAACAATTAGGGTAGATATTATTATCAATCATATCGTCATATCTTTCAGGAATAAGTATTGTAATATACTCATACCCATCGTCAGGATTCTGAATAGTCAAATAAAACTTATAGCCCTGAATATCATCTAGTTTATTTAAAAAGAATTCAGGGATATTTCCACCAATTCGCCCAATGACATCACCATCAGAAAAGATACTTATTTTAGCGTCCAGATTATACTTAATCATTTTTTCAAATTACTCCCATAAAATGTACATTTTCCCTTTCATAAGGTCCATAACCTTTAAGCGAAAAAAGTCTTAGCATCTTTAGTCAGATTTATGATTAACTACAATGTACATCCTTTTAGAAATGATTTAAAAATAAATTAATAAAGCCTGGAGTCTGAGCGTGGTTCAACATCTCTTATACCAAGTTGATTCGTTTTTTCCAAAATTAAATCATAGCAATAAACAGTCTCTTCCCCCTTCAATAAATGAACACCTTCAAGGCTAACTTTATATATTCCCTTAGGAATATCAGCGTTAATCCAACCAGTATAATCTTCCCACCCCCAAAATACTGCCATATCAGCAACGTATAAATCTCCAGTCACATTAAGATAGAAATATTTATCCGTGAATATAACTTCCCTGTCTTCATTCTCGGGGAATTCATTTAAAAAGAGCCTAACAACATAGCCACCATCATCAAGGCCCGCAATAGGTAAGGCAACACCTTCATTAAGAACAAGATCCCCTTTGTCTGTGGTGGTGAATTCCTGGAGAATGTTATCTCCATCCTCTATCTTCCCACCAAATGGGGCCAGTATTCCTGGATAATCGAAAATTATTATCCCGTTAAAATCCACATCAATGTCAATTGTTTTAACCACATCTGCCTCCTGATGCCTGACCTGTTTGTTTATTATTGAACCACTCCAGCAGTTTTAAATGTGCTTCTTTAGGAGTGACATTTCTGGCTAAGATTCCCCCCGTCGAAGGAATCTTTAAATCACCTCTTACATGTGAAACGGAATCTAAATTACGGCTAGACGCATGAATAAATCTTCCGCGGAACCCTGCCACGGCTCCTGAATTTTTCCAATATCGTTTTTAATAGCTCTATGTAGTTCTTCATGCATTCCACCACTATAAGGATCGGGGAAAAACGTTGGCGTATTTTTCATAGTATTAAGATCGGTTAGCCCAATGCTGTTGGCCTTGTTTCGTGGGATTAAATTGTGTCCCACTCCATTTGAGTTTCAAGCTCTTGGCATTCACCCTCATAGATCTTTCCAGGTAAGTTGGTTAGGAGCATATGAGTATAAATTAAACCCACTGTTTAACCCTCCTGAAGCCTGCACAATAAACTGACCGATCTGCATAGAGTAGAAAAGGGAAAATGTTATTAATGAAATAATTGGGCACTCCATCAGTGCATCGATGAAGTCACCCCATAAAAAGTAGTGATCAATAAAGTTACCCTCTAACGAGAGTTAGAACCTATATCACCATGCTTCATCTTCAGGAATTATTTTTCCGATAAAACTTTCAAAATTTGGATCAAGATAGATCTCCTCCTGATTTTCTAAATCACAAAAATAAACGGCACCATCATTTATCCCAACACAATAGGGGAACCCACCTCCATCAATTGCGAATGGTATAAAATTTTGTGCAAGAATTTTTTTGTTAACTACTAAATCCTTATAGTAATCATCAACAGTTAATATGCCCGATCTTTTAGTATGTAATATAGGTAAGAAATATTTTATATCATTCTCGTAGTGTTCGCTTTGATAAACACGGCGACCTTCGTCCAGTATGCCACCATTACTTATAAGCCATAAAGATTTTAAGGCATTAGGAAAAGTTACGCCCAGCGAAACTTCGATCTTGCCTAGCTCATCAGCAGATACAGCAGGGGAAGAATCTATAAGTTTAATCATCATTTCTCTCCTATTGACAATGTTTAGGAATACGACCTCTCAGCCATCCTTTACTATGAGATATTTTTATAGCTTCAGGAGAGCCATACTTCACTCCGAAATGTTTTTCGAACTGAGATACAGATCCCTTATGTGGGAAAGATGCTTTGTGCGCCTCAGTCGTGACCAACTGCATAGTTGACTTACCTGTTTTTGGATCAAAATCATCAAGGTGATGCCATGTATATTCGCTTGCATCAGCTTCACTAATGCCTGCAAGTTTGTAGGCTTCTGTGAAATCTCGCCCCCTTGATCCTTGAAGGGTGATTTCAACGATATTTCGTTGTGTCCCGGTAACAGGATAAAGTGATGGGCTTCCACTAAAGTCAACGCCGCTCAATGCCAGACCCATAGGGTCTATCCATACCAGAGGGTTAGGGGCATAGTGATATAAATTTAAATTTCCACCCGCTAGCCCAATCGGATCCTGCACAATAAACCGCCCGACCTGCGGGTCGTAGTAGCGGAACAGGTTATAGTGCAGCCCCGTTTCACCGTCAGCGTACTGCCCTGCATAGCGAAGCGGTTGATGCGCCATCGCCGTGCGGTTCACAACCCGTGAGAACCCTTCGCTCTGATGGCGTACCTCGCCAAAGCTGCCGTACTGGCCGCTCCAGCGCACCGCGCCGCGCTCGTCGGTCACTTCCAGCGGCGCGCCGTTCAGGTCGGTGTTGAACCAGTAAATCTCACCGCTGCTCTGGTCACGGAGATGATCCACCCGCGCCAGCGGGCTCCAGGCTTCATTCGGGTCATAAATATACGTACTGCACAGCCCGGTTTGCTGCTGCTCCTGCAACAGGCGGTAGCCCTGCCACAGGAAGCGCGTTTCGGTGGTGCCGTGCGCGGTGGTGACGATTTTGCGGGTACGGCGGCCCAGCGCGTCGTAGTGATAGCGCGCCTCAAACCGCCCTTCCGGCCCGGTTCCGCGGGCGGATACCAGCCGGTTCTCGGCGTCATACGCATAATGCTGTTCATACAGTCCGTTGCGGCGGCTTACCAGGTTGCCCCAGTGGTCGTATTTCATAAACAGCGCCTGCCAGTGCTGCAGGCGGTTATCCGTGACCGGTACCGCATCATCATTGGCGGCGAGGTTATCCGCGGCGTCATAGCTGAACTGCGCGCGGCTGTGCCCCTGTCGGGCCTCGTAGTGCTTCAGCAGACGCCCTTCGGCGTCGTAGCCGTAATCCACCTCACCGCGCAGGGTGTCGCTGACACCAGAAAGCTCACCGCGTGCGGTGTAGCGATACAAGCGTTCCAGTATCGCCTGCTCCGGCAGGGTCACGTCCGTACTTAGCTCACTGCGCTGCAGGGTACGTCTGCCAAGGCTGTCATACTGACGGAGCTGCTCGCGCGCGCCCTGGGTGCGGCGCACCTCGCGGTGCAGGCGGTCGCGGGTGAACTCGGTCACCAGCTGCTGCCCGAAGCGGATGGCGCTGACGTGGCCGGAGCCATAGTGCAGCCAGGCCAGCTTTTGCTCGCCGGGCAGCGTCAGGCCGGTCAGGTTGCTCAGGGCATCCCATTCATAGCCCACCGCGCCGTTAATGCCGGACTCGCTCAGCACGCGTCCGGCGGCATCATGGCGGTATGCAATCTCATCGCTTTCGATACCCAGGGCAACGCCTTCGGCTGTTGGGGTGCGACGGATGCGGGTGATCTGGCCGCTCGGGTCGCGGAAATGGCGGTTTGCATGAAACAATCATGCTACCGCCATACCCTGATCAATTAAGCTATCTGCACGATAGCTATTTTACTTTTTAAACAGCAGGTTAAACACAGAAACTTACTTACACATAGTACTGTTTTATGGTCGACTATATAGGTATCATCTATTCCAACCGTAAAATCGAAGCCTGAGCCAGATATGCACAGAGTCCTTTTTCACACTCCAAGATCTAGTAGCCAGAAACGACGAGATTGGGATTATCATCAATATTTCATTCATATTATTAGTATCATCACTGATACTAAATAAATAGAATTTATCATTATGAAAAGTCAAATGGTTTATTTTGTAACGTGCCTATTAAATATTCTAAATCTAACAATACTGTCGACTTTAATATGAAGATCTAAATACAAGCATACGTAACACTCTTACTTTACTATTTATCCATTTCATAACCTCTAAATTTAAAAACAAGCCATAGTTATATGCTTATTATGGCTTATTTTTGAAATATCATAAATCAACAGTTACATTCATTTCTGAATCAAGGGAACCCTTACAAATTCTCTTGTAAAATTCAGTAAAGCTATTAGTAATTTTATAAATATTGCCGCACTCATTTTGCTCAGCGATCTCAAACTCTTGGATATCATCCTCAGCATGTAGATGTGTTCTATCCCAATAATAAACCCCCTGTCTTTCAATTCCATTTAGAATAAGATAAAAGTTACCTCCAGGATCATCACCAATAATTAACTTATCATCAATAAAATCAAGTTCATTTAAAAAATTTTCATTTTGACGAAAAATGTCGTGGCTTGGATTTTTCATGTTTATTCCAAAAAGGGCATAAAAAGCGATAAACCCTTCATCGACACCTTTGTACTCCAATTCACAAAAATCCGGAGATTTTACAACAAAGCCATTTTTCAACCTGAGGAATTCTTTATAATCCTCAGGTAAACTGACTTTGAATTCCCCCTCCACAACTTTAATTTCATCTTTTTTTGCAGGTTTACCGTATGAAATAGGCATAAGCTCTCCTTGCTAAGTTCATGACTTCTTGATCTTAGATACTCCACACTATGGAAAAAATGGCTGCAGTAATAAAAGCCGGAACTTAATGGTTTCCGGCATATTTCATTGATTTATCTAAATCAAAAAACCATTCAATGAAAGAATTAAAGTCTACCCATTGAGGCTTTAATTCCCCCTGTAGGAACTGAGTTAAAGTATCCCCTACATTGATAAATAAAACCTCTCCAGTTTTTTTGTTATAAAAATACCCACCCTCGCTTTGAAAACCATCCAAGGGAATATACTCGTTTGGTATTTTTAATATTTCATGTGTTCTCTTAAGATCAAGTTGGTATGAGGAATTTATAACAAACTAGCAGATCTGATAAATTTCATGATTCCTGCTATGAAAAGTAGCCCCATCCTCAACGTGCAAATAAAATTGAGCAAAATCAGAAGAAAGGTCAATACCTAAAGAAAGCAAAGCATCACTATACTCTTGAGTGATATCATCATACCACCAACCTCGAGATTGACTCATTATCTTTATTTTATCAGATAACATAATCCCTCAACCACAGCTAGAAACTGGACCTATCCAGACAGTTTCGAATGTTCTTTTTAAAAAATTTTGCAGAGGCACATCACCTTTATCGAAAAACTCTCGCCCTGCTGGGTTTTTTTATATCAAAACAAAGCATTGCCTAAAACATCCTGGGAGGATGAACCTCCCATTTCAATCATTTTTTATCTAAACATGAGAAACCGAAGTCAATATATCCCTCTGCACTGATCACTAGACACCATTTATTTTCCCTATCAAAAAAGTAATGATGCTGAGGAATATTTTCTATAGCCATATCAAGAAATAAAAAGAACTGCGCGGGATTCAATCTGACAGAAAAATCAAGAGACGAATCATTTATATAGTAAATCTCATCACTATTTGAAATCACGTCATGAACATCAGTTTCATGAATGAATTTCTTTATATCTACCAACCAATCCTTATAGTCTCCATGTAGTTCTAAAGACCGATGAGCACTGGTCTTTGACCAGTCAATTTTTGAACCAGCCCAACTATAACTATCGGATAACTCATCCGCAATGTGTTCCCAGTCATCCACAATTTCTGGTTGTTCAGGAAGCAAAGATATTTCCTTCCTGATTTCGTCATCGAGCGTCATTAAGAGCCTCTCCATGGTTTTGATGGTAAATTAAATAAATCTTGAATTTTTGTTACAACGGATTCAGGTGCATCAAACATGAAGTGCTCCCCTTTATCTTTACCGCTAAACACATTGATATGAGCTCCACTTCGCTCATCATACTCAACTCTAAAACCTGTTTTTCCGTCAATTGTTGTCATCCCGACAGGTTGACCTTTAGTCGAACCAAATTTGCCTGTGTTAACTTTTTCGGCTTTAAACCCTCGCTCTTCTAACCATTTCAGAGCTTTATTTCTGGCCTGTTCATATGAGTCCTTGGATGAACAGGTAGACAACCCAAGCGGATCAATCCACCCCAACGGATTCGGCGCATACTGATAAAGGTTCCACCCACCATTCAACCCAATCGGGTCCTGCACAATAAACCGCCCGACCTGCGGGTCGTAGTAGCGGAACAGGTTATAATGCAGCCCCGTTTCACCGTCAGCGTACTGCCCTGCATAGCGAAGCGGTTGATGCGCCATCGCTGTGCGCTTCACAACCCGTGAGAACCCTTCGCTCTGATGGCGTACCTCGCCAAAGCTGCCGTACTGGCCGCTCCAAAGCACCGTACCACGCTCGTCGGTCACCTCCAGCGGCGCGCCGTTCAGGTCGGTGTTGAACCAGTAAATCTCACCGCTGCTCTGGTCTCGGAGATGATCCACCCGCGCCAGCGGGCTCCAGGCTTCATTCGGGTCATAAATATATGTACTGCACAGCCCGGTATCCTGCAGCAGGCGGTAGTCCTGCCACAGGAATGGGTCTACCCGATCGGATAGACATAATTAAATTTTATAAAAATGCTGTTTCGCCACTACCAATTTTCTTCACTTCAAGCCCTTTAAATTTGATGCCAATCCCATGATCCTCATCTAAATTGGTCGAGAACATGAACCCAAATTCATTGTCCTCGTCTGGGGAAAGATAAACTTTCAGCAAAATCAAGTCTTTTGCATCCGCACCATAAATACGCTTGCTATATGTCTGGGTTTCAGTTTCGATTTTCTCGGAAAAATATTTCTGTTTCTTAATAAGAAAATCGATGTCTTTTTTCATTTTTTCATCGACCGAATCAGATTCAAGGTTTATGCACTGGACGAGAGAAGGACCAAATACCGATAATACTAAATCTACTGAAACACCTTCATCGTCTTCATAAAAATCCAGTTCAAGTGACATTGCGCCCCCTATTTTATTTGCAATTCAATGATTTGGCGGCTTTCTTAGCTTCAACAGACTCGTACTTAACCCCGTAATATTTTTTCGAATTGACTTATAGAACCTTAATGCGGGAAAGACACATCGAAGTGCAGTAATTTTGACTCTAATGGAGCATTAACCATCTGCGGATTAAAAGAAGAGCCGATAAGGATTATTTTCCAACCGGCCACTTACAATACAGAAGTTACTTTCTTGAGAATGGAAAAAGGCATTCCCTAAAAGAACTTTCCTTCACTACACTTTGAAATTCTCGACCATTTTCAAGTTCTAATTTATCTAATTTAGCCAAAACAAATCTTTCGTTCCCAGCATGCCCTTTATTATAAAAATCAATAGATTGCTGCCCTAAATCATCAAGCTCTATTAGTTTAGAAAAAATAGAGTTAATCAGAGGACTGCCTGCGTACATGACAGATTCAGTTTCCTCACAGGAAAATTTTAAATACATAATCGCTTTTTTCAAGGCGACTACCTCACCTTGACTTAAAGTCAATTTTTTTTCTTGGTTATCAGCCACACCTATCTCCTCTAGACTTTATTTACTCCTGATTTGCTTTCTACATTTTTCATAAGGAATTTTATGACTAAAAAATTATGCAGGTCAGCTACAAGGCCCCATTCAGGTAGTGTTGAACCAGTAAATTTTACCTTTGTTCTGATCAGGAAGATGTTCTACTCTCGCCAGCAGGCTTCAAGTTTCGTTTGGATCGTAAATAAATACAAAGCATTTGCTATATTTAATAAATAAAAAAAACCCAGTAAAACTCTATTTAATTAACTGGGTTTAAAAATCCTTTAAAACGGTTTACTCACTGAGATATTTCATCAGGAGCCCAAACTGATCTTTCCCATTTTATATTACCATTCCTTAAAGTTTCCTTTATGAAATCTTCAAAATTGGAATTAAAATAGTCATCAGATGTTATCATTATTTCAAGGCTATAGTTTTCATCGCATAAAAATTCACTTAACCTATCTTCTTTATCTATAAGCGTTACAGTAAAACCATCACACTCAGCTTTAGCGATATAACGCCCCTCATCATCCTCGCAAACTAGTGTTCGTTCAAACACCTGCTCTAACTTTGTAAGCAGCTCTTTAAATGATATATCTTCAAGCAATACAAAGCTTAACCATCGTTTATGTATACTCATTTTCTCCTACTTACAGCCGACTTTGTGCTGAACATCACCACGCCTTGCCATGTCGCTTAACTCATGGCTCTTAAAAATTCTGAAACCGAAAGGTTCTTCTCTTAAACCAGGTAGGGTAGAACGTAATTTACTATCTATAGACGCTTCTATTTCGCTCATTCCTGCAATTTTCGATGCATCACGGCGTCTGTTAGTAAATACAGGTTCATTAGCTAAATAATCCGATTGAATAAAAGCATCCACATCAAAATTATTGAAGTTTATTGGTCTAGATAAATTTGGATCATGTGCTTTACTTATGCCGCTTGCTACGCTTCCTCGGTAACCAATAGTTGCATTAGGGTCAATCGCTTGTATTGCTGGTAAATGCTCACGAAGAACAGCATCAATTTGCTGTTGAACGCTATTTAAATTTGTTAAACCCAGCGGATCAACCCACCCCAACGGATTTGGCGCATACTGATAAAGGTTCCATCCGCCATTCAACCCAATCGGATCCTGCACAATAAACCGCCCGACCTGCGGGTCGTAGTAGCGGAACAGGTTATAGTGCAGTCCCGTTTCACCGTCAGCGTACTGCCCGGCATAGCGAAGCGGTTGATGCGCCATCGCTGTGCGATTCACAACCCGTGAGAACCCTTCGCTCTGATGGCGCACCTCGCCAAAGCTGCCGTACTGGCCGCTCCAGCGCACCGCGCCGCGCTCGTCGGTCACTTCCAGCGGCGCGCCGTTCAGGTCGGTGTTGAACCAGTAAATCTCACCGCTGCTCTGGTCACGGAGATGATCCACCCGCGCCAGCGGGCTCCAGGCTTCATTCGGGTCATAAATATACGTACTGCACAGCCCGGTTTGCTGCTGCTCCTGCAACAGGCGGTAGCCCTGCCACAGGAAGCGCGTTTCGGTGGTGCCGTGCGCGGTGGTGACGATTTTGCGTGTACGGCGGCCCAGCGCGTCGTAGTGATAGCGCGCCTCAAACCGCCCTTCCGGCCCGGTTCCGCGGGCGGATACCAGCCGGTTCTCGGCGTCATACGCATAATGCTGTTCATACAGTCCGTTGCGGCGGCTTACCAGGTTGCCCCAGTGGTCGTATTTCATAAACAGCGCCTGCCAGTGCTGCAGGCGGTTATCCGTGACCGGTACCGCATCGTCATTGGCGGCGAGGTTATCCGCGGCGTCATAGCTGAACTGCGCGCGGCTGTGCCCCTGTCGGGCCTCGTAGTGCTTCAGCAGACGCCCTTCGGCGTCGTAGCCGTAATCCACCTCACCGCGCAGGGTGTCGCTGACGCCGGAAAGCTCACCGCGTGCGGTGTAGCGATACAGGCGTTCCAGTATCGCCTGCTCCGGCAGGGTCACGTCCGTACTTAGCTCACTGCGCTGCAGGGTACGTCTGCCAAGGCTGTCATACTGACGGAGCTGCTCGCGCGCGCCCTGGGTGCGGCGGACCTCGCGGTGCAGGCGGTCGCGGGTGAACTCAGTCACCAGCTGCTGCCCGAAGCGGATGGCGCTGACATGGCCGGAGCCATAGTGCAGCCAGGCCAGCTTTTGCTCGCCGGGCAGCGTCAGGCCGGTCAGGTTGCTCAGGGCATCCCATTCATACCCCACCGCGCCGTTAATGCCGGATTCGCTCAGCACGCGCCCGGCGGCATCATGGCGGTATGCAATCTCATCGCTTTCGATACCCAGCGCAACGCCTTCGGCGGTTGGGGTGCGACGGATGCGGATGATCTGGCCGCTCAGGTCACGGACGTAGCGGTACTCCGCGTGGCGCTGAGTGCGCCCGATCAGCAGCCCGCTGTCGTCATAGCTGAACTGCTGGACGCGACGGGCAATGCCGCCGTCGGCGGCAGGTCGGCCGTTTTCTTCGAGCGCGCAGAGGAACCCTCGCGCATCCCATTCCATATGGCGCACGGTCTCGTCCGGGCGCGTTTCGCTGAGCGGGCGGCCCACGGCGTCATAGGTGAAGCGGTATTCCGCCCCGTTGCCGTTATCGAGTCGCAGCAGGTTACCGCGTGGGTCGTAGCGCCACTGGCGCACGCGGCCAATACGGTCGGTAAGGCTGACCGGGAGACCGAGCGCGTTATAGGCCCAGCGTACCTCGCTTTCCAGCGGGTCGCGCCAGCCCGTGAGCTGGCCGCGTTCGTTCCACACCAGCGACTCGCGGCTGCCGTCCGGATGAATCACGGCACTCAGCAGCCCCGCGTTGTTCCACTCCCGACGCGTGATATTCCCTTCCGCATCCTCGCTGGCAATCAGCTGCCCGAAACGGTCGTAACTGAAACGGGTCACGCTGCCGGAGCAATCGGTGCGCTGCGTCAGCAGCCCCTGGATGTTCCAGACCAGACGTAGCACGCCGCCGAGGGCATCGGTGATGCTCTCCGGCAGGTTCTCTTCCTCATCGGGATAGTGATACGCGGTGGCGTTACCGGCCGGATCCGTTTCCGACAGCAGACGACCGCGAAGGTCGTACATGGCCTGCGATGAAGTACCGTCCGGGTAGACCGTCCGGGTGATGCGGTCGGTCAGACGATACCAGTAATATTCTGTGCGACGGCCTGCCGGGTCCGTCTCACTGGTCATGCGGCCATACTTATCCCAGGTACTGCAGCGCATCGCACCGCCGGGCAGAATGACATCGCTGAGCTCGCCGTCGCGGTAGACAAACGTCGTCTGGCGGCCGTCGTAATCCGTGAAGCGCGCGACGTTGTCGTCGTCGTCAATCAGCCAGTTCGCCTGCGCACCATCATCACGAATGGCGCGACGGATGCCGTTTTCAAAATCGTATTCGAACGTCAGCTGTTCGCCGCCGCTGTGGCGGAAACCGACCACGCGCGGCAGACCGTCAATCTCCCGCCAGCGGTATTCGCTCAGCAGGCCATTGGCGTCCTCGTGGGCGCTCATCAGCCCGTCCTGCCAGCGGAAGCGTCGGCGCACGCTACCGCCCCGGCCGGTCACACAGACCAGCTGGCGCTGTTCATCATAAGCGTAACTGACCAGGCAAATCTCGTCATCCAGCCAGGCGCTGGCGAGCCTGTCACGGTCGTAGCGGCAGACCACGCGCTGGCCCGCGCTGTCGGTCAGGGCATGCAGGGTATTATCCGCATTCCACTCGAAGAGAATATCGTTGCCGCAAGGTTCTGAGATGCGCTGAAGCAGTGACGGTGCGTCATCTTTCAGCGCTGCGTAGTGCCAGCGCTCGCCACTGACGTCATACACCGACCAGCTGTCGTCATGGTGATGTTCAAGCCAGTTTTTTTCGCTCTCGCAGTAGGTGCGCATCCCTTTCGGCACGTTCGGGAAGGCAACGTAATCGCCGGACGGCGCACGCCACACCAGCCCGTCCTGATAGGGCTCCAGGCGGCTTTCCCAGAACAGGCTCCAGCCGCGGCCCAGCACGCTGTCGCCGGGGTTGCCGCTGCGCCAGTAGCGCTGCCAGCGCACCGGCAAGCGTGACGGCAGAACGAAATCGAGCTCATCATCCCCGCTGAGAAATTTCTGTCCGCTGACGATATCCACCGGACGGGCGATGATCCCCGCGGCCGCTACGCCGGTCATCAGCGTGCCGGCGCGGCAGGCGATACGGGCCAGCTTATTGATCCCAGGGATTTTGCCCAGCAGCTTAGAGAGCGCCCCGACTTTGCCGGCCGCACCGCCCCATCCGCCGAGAAGCCCGGCGAACAGCAGGGTAAGATCGGAGACTTTATAGAGCCACTCGGGCACTTCAGACTGAATGGGCAGGGTTTGCTGCGGATCGCCGCCGATGAAGACGTTGTCCGAGCCGGTCATCACCTTCGCGTCGCAGGTGGTGCGATCCCCGATGCGGGACGCAGGCTGGCTGTTAATCGAGACACGCTTGGAGCCTTCGGCCATCTGCTGCGAGCCGTCGTCCGAGCACTTCACCGCGCTGTCCGTCGCGATGGCGGCGGGTTTGCTGTTGATAAACACATTGGGCGAGCCGGAGGTGATGACGCCTTTCTTCGTCATACTGGATGCCCCGGCATCGGCGATACTGTCCCGGGCGGCGGTCGCCAGCTCCCCGGTGTAATACCCCACGGCCAGGCTTGCGCCGACGAGCAGCACACCCACGCCAAGGCAGGATGCGCCGAGACCGGCAATAAACATCGCCCCCGCCAGAATGCCCCCGGCGGCGGCAATCAGGCCACCGACAATCGTTCCGGCAATCATCCCGGCCAGCGCACCGGAGTGGCCGATATCATCACCAACGCGTGCAGCTTCAAACATAACGACTATCCCTGGTGTTAATGGTGGAAGCGAAAGCTCCTGAGAAGATCGCCGAACAGCGCGCAGTCCGTATCGCCCAGCGTACGGGTGCAGGTCATGGTGAACACCAGAATGTTATCGCCCTCGGCATTAAACACGGCCTGCTGCTGCCAGATGCGTTTCCCGTCGCGCAGATAGCTGGCGTGGACAATTTCACCCTGCAAAAGGCCGTCGCCGAGCGTTGCGGCACTGCGTTGACCCTGCTTCCAGCCCTTGAGATGTTTTTCCATCAGGGCGAGCTGGCGATCGATATACGCGGCAAGCGCTTCGCCGGGGTTGAGGGTATCGCGGGAGATGTTGAATGCTGGCGCATCCGCTACAGGCGGCGCGAAGACATTGACGGTACGATCCCGATAGCCCTCAGGAAAAGCGATCATTCCTTCATTAAACAGGCACTGCGAAGATGGTTCTGACATTGAGCGGGTCCCACCACATTTTTTCAGAAGCGGTAAGTTTCGCATATGTGTTTAAGGCTGACTATCCCCAGATTATTGTCCCACCGCCACGCTCGCCGACAGGCCCGCCACCAGCTCAACCCCCTTCGGTAAGGTGTCGATATGAATGCGCACCGGCACGCGCTGCGCCAGCCGCACCCAACTGAAGGTGGGCTCCACGTCGGGCAGACCCAGCCCGCCGGTCTCGTCATTGTTATCGCCAATCCCATGACCGATGCTCTCCACGTGCCCCGTGAGTACAGGGTCATAACCCATCAGCGGCAAGTGCGCCATGATAATTGGCCGCCGCGACGACGCTTAACGTCAGCGTATAGCGAGCCAGTAAAGAGAGCAGTGATTTCATGACTATAACCTTCTCTTACGAAACGTAGTTTCACTTAGATTTAATACTTGTTGTGCATGTGGTCATTGTTTGTAAAATGACCGCAGGGATTATTTCCATATAAAGTAGAGGGATTTATGCAGCAATACACCAACGAGATCACGCCTGAAATCCGAGAATCCTCCTCACAGGAACACTACGACGAAGATTTTTTAGCAAGCTGTGACAGCAAGACACGTGAAGAGCTTGAGGATTTTAATAAACAAGTTAGTCGCCCATTAGCCTCCATTTTCCGATTCGCTGTAGTGGGAAGCATCACCCGCAACAGGGGAGTGATCCGCAATGCTTCGACAGGCAGTCCAACTGGTGGGTATAAGATGGCGCGGGTTGGAGATAGAGTTGTTTACGCTGACGGCAGTGAAGCCACTATTATTTCCGGTGCAGGTGTAGCGCGTTTAATGCAAGGCGCATCTGCGGCACTGGTTGGCAGTATGCTCGATAACGGAGAAGAAATAATCTCAACACCACAGTCCAGCGGCAGACTGGTATTTCGTGAAGGTGATACATTCCCGAAAGGATTCTTAACCATGCCAGGGAGTAAGCACTGATGGGCGTTAAGGGGTACTTTTTATTCAGGGGCGATAAGACAGTATGCGGCGGTAGGATTATTGAAGGATGGAGTGATCATCAGTTTTTCGGTAAAGACATGTCCTGTGAAGGTCATCAAGTGACCTGTGGTAAATATCCAGGTCGTTACCGTATCTGTGGCGGGCTTGATACCGACTATATACATGGTAAAAGGATCGCCGGAACGCTGCACAGCTATAGCTCCTGCCCCTGCAAATCGAAATTCGTTCCTTCAAACTTTGACGATGGTTACGAACTTGGTGGAGAAGAAACAGTAACACACACTGATCTGTCTCACCCCGTAGGGATTCCTGTACTCCCAGAACCGATTGAATCAGAACCGGAACAACACGCCCAGACAGCGAAGAAGAAAACAGGCATAGACGCTGGTTTTGCCGTTCTCCCCTATGGCGGCACTACAGAAGCCTGGCAACGTCTGCTATTCACCGAAAACCCGCCAGCGCGAGCAAAGGAACTATTCGCTACGCTGAACGGCCCCGATGAAAAATACAAAGCTGGTTCGATTATGCTTCTGGTTGATCCTGAAAAGCAGGACGAGGAACAGATTGCCCACATGAAAGCCGCGAAAGCGAGGGTTGATGCAGCGTTAGAACCACTGACTATCCATGAAGCTAACTTTCTTCATAAGAACAAAGACACCATTGATCTGTTTACTTCACGTGCCAGTACGACAGCCGGGGTTGCTTCAGATGCTGCTGGTAAATACTTTGAGAAGATCGAAAATGTTTTGACCAGGATTCAGCAAGCGTACAAAAATCAGTACATTACCAGTGGATCACTGATCAGCGAACAGTTCTATGTGCAGAGGCGGCAGCTATTCGGTGAACTTGATAGCATTCTCACTGATTTCACCCGTCACAAACTCGCCTTGCAAGACTACCCGGACATCAAGCGAGCATTAGGACTATCGACCAGTTCTATCACTCACCGCTGGAATCAAACGGGGGTTGCTGACATTGAAGGCTACGCCACCTTCATGGAGAACGCAGCAAAATACGTGAAGATGATGAAAGCAGTTGGCTATGTCGGTATTGCTCTCGATGGCGCTAACAGGCTGGACAAAGTTTATGAAGCCTGCACCGTTGGGAGCGATTGTGAAAAAGCGGCATTTACTCAGGTCGGCGGATTCAGTGTTGGTACTGCTGCGGGTATTTACACATCCTCAGCAGTGTATAGTGGAGCCACTGCGGCATGTGCGGTAGTGCTCGGCGCGTTAACTGTAGAAGTCGGAGCCGTTGGCGCGTTAGCATGTGGCGTAATAGTTTCTGGAGCCGTTGGGAATGGTGTCGGTGAAGTTGGCAGCAACGTTGGGGAGTTTGCAGGAGAGAAAATTTACGAGGTTGTTAAATAAATGTTCACTCTATCTGATCTGATTATCTGCGGATTCGCGGGGTTAAGCCTCTGCTGTGGTATCGCGGTCGCGTTCCTCTCATTTCTCAACAAAAAGCGCTTCTCCGCGATCTGCACGCTGTATAAAGAAAAGTTTGGTTCTCTCCCTGCCGGATCGATTATCTTCGATAATGCCGATTCTATAGGGTTTAGCTCAGGTTACGCAGCGAAGATCAACTTTATCGTGAACCCTTTGATCTTTGGTAAAAGCTCAGTTGACAGTACAAATGATGATGTTGCATTCATCAAAGACTTGCCACCTCACCTCAAAAACTGGTTTATCGTCGAGTATGCTTTCTCCGCTTTAGGATTGGTATCAATCGTTATCGCCGGAGCAGTGTTGTATTTTCGATAGCATCCCTTTAAGCAAAAATACAGGAACAAATTGATTTTAAATATATTTTTATTTTATTTGCGCGCCTGATGCAGCGCGAGACCGGGCTGAGCTTTGGGCGATGGCGGCAGCAGCTGCACCTGATTATCGCCCTGCAGGAGCTGGCGAGCGGTGCCCCGGTGCAGAATGTGGCGACAAAACTCGGGTATGAATCCGTGAATGCGTTTATCACCATGTTTCGCAAAGCAATGGGCACCACGCCCGCGCACTACTTTGCCGAACGGAAAAACAGCGGCCGTTAGCCCGGCCCCTCGCTCCCCGCCGCCAGCAGCGGCACTATCACATCGCTGATGGGCACCGGAATACCGTGCGCGCGGCCATAGCGCTGGATCACGCCGTTGCGGATATCCCACTCCAGTGGGCGGTTGGCCTGACGGTCGGCAAGGATCGAGGTGCCTAAATCGGCCGGGGCGCGCTGGAAGTTCGCCAGGATCTCCTGCGCAACGTCATCATTGAGCGCTGCCCCCTCGGCACGGGCGACAGCAAGGCCTTCGCGCAGATACGCCAGCCCCAGCGCGCTGATATCCTCGCGCGAAAACATCCCGGCACGACGGTTGGCCAGCACCATCAGCCCGGCCACCGCGTTTTGCAGCAGCTTGCGCCAGGCGACAGTGGCAAAATCAGCCGACAGCTCAACCGCACAGCGTGTGCCCTGCAACGCGTCTACCACCCGTTTTGCCTGCGGAACGTCCGGCAGCGTCAGGCGCGGTTTGGCGCGCAGCCAGACGGAGGCATCCGGCTCACGCTGCGCCGGGAACCAGACCACCGACGGCAGCACCGTTGCGCCATTAACCCACGGCTCCAATTGGGCTTTCTGCTCCACGCCGTTTTGCAGGGCGCAGACCACCGTGTTTTCATCGCACAGGGCGCGCAGCCACCCGGCGCTGTCGGCGTTCTGCGTCGTTTTTACCGCCACAAAAACCAGATCGGCGGGACGCGTGACGACGGACGGGTCGGTTAATACCGGACCCGGCACGACCGTTTCACCTTCGTCGTCGCGCAGACGCAGTTCAGGATGTGCGGTGCGTCCGCACAACTGCGGCGTGCGGCCAGCGTCATGTAGCACCGCGGCGATAGTGGTACCAATTGCACCAGGACCAATCAGCGCAATCACTGGATTGTCAGACATGGTTAACTCCCCTTTTCGCTAAGCCTGCTAACAGTTATACCACTGTAAAAAGTGAGCGCCACGTCGTTGTCTATACTCAACACACGACAGACAACGGAGTGCGCCATGCCTTTACCCGATTTCAAATCCTCTGAACCCTATACCCTTGGCATCGAACTCGAGCTGCAGGTGGTTAACCCACCGGGATACGATCTGAGCCAGGACTCTTCCGCGCTTATCGCCGCCGTTAAAGACGACATCAAAGGCGGTGAAGTTAAACACGATATCACCGAAAGCATGCTTGAGATTGCCACCGGCGTGTGCCAGAACATCGATCAGGCGGCGGCACAGTTCTCCATGATGCAGCAGAGCATTTTGCGGGCGGCGGCGGAGCATCATATTCAGATCTGCGGCGGCGGGACGCATCCGTTCCAGAAGTGGCAGCGGCAGGAGGTGTGCGATGACGAGCGCTACAACATCACGCTGGAGCGCTTTGGCTATCTGATTTTACAGGCGACGGTGTTTGGCCAGCACGTGCATGTCGGGTGCCGGACCGGCGATGACGCGATTTATCTGCTGCATGGCCTGTCACGCTTTGTCCCGCACTTTATCGCCCTGGCCGCCGCATCACCCTACATGCAGGGCACGGACACGAAGTTCGCCTCCTCGCGACTCAACATCTTTTCCGGGTTCCCGGATAACGGGCAGATGCCGTGGGTCAACAACTGGCAGGAGTTCGAGGGGCTGTTTCGCCGCCTGAGCTCAACCAGCATGATCGACAGCATTAAAGATCTGCACTGGGACATCCGCCCCAGCCCACATTTTGGCACCGTTGAGGTGCGGGTGATGGATACGCCGCTGACGCTCGGCCATGCGATCAATATCGCCGGGCTGATCCAGGCGACATCCCACTGGCTGCTGACCACCCGGCCGTATAAGCATCAGGAGAGGGATTTTCTGCTGTATCGCTTTAACCGTTTTCAGGCGTGTCGCTACGGGCTTGAGGGCATACTGACGGACGTGCATACCGGCGAGCATAAGACGGTGGCGGAAGATCTTGCCTGGCTGCTGGAGCAGGTTGCGCCATCGGCCGAGAAACTCGGCGCGACGAGCGCGATTAAGGAACTTGCCCTGCTGTTAAAGCAGGGCAAGAGCGAGGCGCAGCGCATGCGGGACTTTATCGCCGACGGCGGCTCGCTTATTTCTCTGGTTCAGAAGCACTGCGAGCTGTGGGCGACGAGTCCGTAAGGCTGTGCCCCCACTCGCGCAGGCGCTGGAACAGCACGAACAGTGCGGGGATGAACAGGATCCCCACCACGGTCGCCACCAGCATACCGCTGAATACCGTAGTACCAATGATGCGACGACTTTGGGCACCCGCCCCGGTCGCCAGCATCATTGGCAGGACGCCAATGATGAACGATACCGCCGTCATCATTACCGCACGGAAGCGGCGTGATGCCCCCTCGCGAGCCGCATCGACAATTGTTATCCCCTCCATGCGCCGCGCGCGGGCAAACTCGACGATAAGGATCGCGTTCTTGGCAGCAAGGGCTATCAGCAACACCAGGCCAATCTGCACATACACGTCGTTGGCGTAGCCGGCTATCCACAGCCAGACCAGCGCCCCGCCGATGGCGAACAGCACCGAAAGCATTACGCTCGCCGGAAGCGTCCAGCTCTCGTACTGGGCGACGAGGAACAGCCACGCCATCACCACCGCCGCCAGCACAATCCATATCGCCTGATTGCCGGTCTGCTGCTCCTGGTACGACATGCCGCTCCAGGCGTAGTCGTACCCGGCGGGCAGGCTCTGCGCCAGAATGTCGCCCATCGCCGCCATCGCAGTGCTGCTGCTCACCCCTTCCGCCGCGGAACCGCTCACCGACACCGACGGAAACTGGTTGTACTGCTGCAGGAACGGCGCGCCAACGGTGGGCGTGATGGTCACGAGATTACTCAGGCGCACCCGCTCACCGTTGTTGCTGCGCACAAACAGCTCGCTGATTTGCCCGGCGCGCTCGCGCCACTGCATCTCATTTTGCATCACCACATGGTAGACGCGGTTGTTGACGCTGAAATCGCCGGCACGCGTGCCGCCAAATGCGGTTTGCAGGCTGCTGAAGATGCGTGACACCGGTACGTCGAGACGCGCCGCGCGCTCGCGGTCAACGGTCAGCGTCAGCTGCGGCACGTTGCTGCTCCAGGTGGTGAATACGCGGCTCAGCTGCGGATGCTGGTTGGCTTTTACCAGCACCTCGCGGGTGATGCGCTCCAGCTCCGCCGGGCTCTGCCCCGCCTGCGCCTGAATACGCAGGTCGAAGCCGGAAGCATTGCCCAGCCCCGGCAGCGTCGGCGGGGCAAAGGTCATGATGGTTGCTTCCGGCAGCGTCAGCAGCTGGCGCTGAAGGGTACCCATCACTTCATCCAGCGGCGGACGCTCGCTCCAGTCCTTCAGCATGATGGAGATAAACCCGCCGTTGGAGGCGGTGGTGCCGTTGAGGATGTTAAACCCGGAGACCTGAATCACGTCTTCCACCGCCGGATGTTTAGCAATTAATTCGCGTGCCGTAGCCATCACCGCCTCGGTGCGCTCCAGCGAGGCCGCTTCCGGCAGCTGAACGCTGGCGAAGAAGTAGCCCTGATCTTCCTGCGGCAGGAAGCCTTTAGGCATCGACATAAAGCTGAACACCACCACAGCCGCTGCACCAGCGGTGGCCAGCAGTGCCAGCCACGGACGAAGGGTGAATATACTCACCATGCGGGAGTAGAGGCTACGCGTGGCCTCCAGCCCCCGGTTGAAGCCGCGGAAAATCGCCGCGGGCTGCGCCGGACGCGGACGCAGCAGCAGCGCACACAGCGCGGGTGTCAGCGTCAGCGCCACCAGGCTTGAGAGCGTTACGGCGGTGGAGAGCGTGACCGCAAACTGGCGGTACAGTTCGCCGACAATCCCCGGCAGCAACGCCACCGGCACGAATACCGCCAGCAGCACCAGCGTCGTCGCGATCACCGGCCCGGCAATCTGGCGCAGCGCCAGCGCTGTCGCCGCCGTCCGGCTCTGCCCTTCCGCCATCAGCGTTTCGACGCTCTCCACCACCACGATGGCGTCATCCACCACCATGGTCAGCGCCAGAATAATGGCGAACAGGCTGAGCGTGTTGGCGGAATAGCCAAGCGTGTAAAGCACCGCAAAGGTGCCCACCAGCGACACCGGAATGGCAAGGGCGACAATCAGCGTGGCGCGCCAGCTCTGCAGGAACAGGGAAACGACCACCACAACCGCCAGCATCGTCAGCGCCAGGGAGACGCCAATCTCTTTAATGGTGGCAGCCACGAAGGTGGTGGTGTCGAATTTCACCTCATAAACCAGGTCGTCCGGGAAGCGCGTCGAGAGACGCTCCAGCTCTGCACGCACCGCCCCGGCGACGCGCAGGGCGTTAGCAGACGGAGTGGGGTAAATACCAAGGTAGGCGGAGTCATGTCCGTTCAACTGCGCGCCGGAGCTGTAGCTGCGCGAGCCAAGTTCGATGGTGGCAACGTCCTGCAGGCGTACCAGTTGCCCCATCTCGCCCGCGCGGATGATAATGTTGGCAAACTCTTCTGCCTGGTTTAAGCGCCCCAGCCCGTTGATGGTCAGGGTCTGCTGCTGGCCGTTAAAGACCGGTGGTGTACCGACCTGGCCTGCCGCGCCCTGCACGTTCTGCTCGCGCAGCGCCTGCGCCACGTCGTCGGTGGTGACGTTGAGCGCGTTCATGCGATCGGGCCGCAGCCAGATGCGCATGCTGTAGTCGCGCGCGCCAAACATCTGCACTTGCCCGACGCCGGGCAAACGTGACAGCGCCTCGCGCACCTGGGTGCTGGCGTAGTTGCTGACAAACAGCGGCGTATGGGTGTTTTCCGGTGAGTAAAGACTTACCCCCATCATCAGGTTGGTGGCGCGCTTGCGCACCTGCACGCCGTTTTGCTGTGCCTCGGCCGGTAGCTGTGCCGTGGCCTGCGACACGCGGTTTTGCACGTCGATGGCGGCCAGATCCGGGTCTGTCCCGGCAGCAAACGTGATGTTCAGACTGTAAGTGCCTTCATCCGAACTGGTGGACTCCATATACAGCATGTGGTCCACGCCGTTAAGCTGGGTCTCCAGCGGCGTGGCGATGGCCTCGGCCACGTCAGCCGCGCTGGCCCCCGGCCATGACGCTGACACATTCACGACCGGCGGCGTGATCTGCGGATACTGCTCCACCGGGATCAGCTTCAGCGCGATAGCCCCCAACAGGGTAATGACCAGCGCAATCACCATCGCAAAGCGCGGGCGTTTGATGAAAAACGTCAGCATGATGGCTCCTTAATTCAGTATCTGGACGGCAGCGCCGGGCTGAACACGCTGCACGCCGTCAGCGATCGCTCGCTCACCAGGCTGTACGCCAGAGGCGATCTGGAACTGCTGCCCGATCTGTCCGGCGATCGTCAGCGGACGTTTTTCCGCCTTGCCGTCGGCGTTTACCACCCAGGCGAAGAAACCGTCGTCATTCTGCTGTACGGCAGCGGCGGGCAGCGTCATAACCGGCGTTGCGCTGGCGGGCCGCAGAAAAACATTCACATTGCCGCCAGGCAGCAGCTGATGGCGTGGATTGGCGAATTCGGCGCGCAGCATCACGCTGGCGGTGCGCGGGTCGATACGGTTGTCCACCGACGTCAGCTCGCCGACGATACGCTGACCGTTGTTGTCAATTAACGCCTGCCAGGCCTGCTTCATGGCGCGGAGATCGGTATGGTTGCCGACTTTAGCGGCAAACGCGCCCTCTTCCAGCGCAAAAGCGATGCGGATCGGATCCAGCTGCACCACATCCACCAGTACACCGCTTGCGGGGTTGACCAGGCTGCCGACGTGGAAGTTGCTGTGCCCCACGCGCCCGGCAATCGGTGATGTGATGCGCGTGTACCCCAGCGTCACGTTGCGGGTTTGCAGCCGGGCTTTCGCCTGCTCCAGCGCGGCGCGGGCAACATCGCGCTGCATACGGGCGTTATCCACATCGTGGCGGCTGATGGCGTTGTTGTTGCCCAGGCTTTCAAAACGGGAGAGCTGCTGCTGCGCCTGCCGCAGCGTGGCTTCGGCGCTCGTCACCTTGGCCTGAGCCAGACGCACGGCAGCACGCGGCTCGGCATCATCCAGTTCGAACAGCACGTCGCCTTTTTTCACATATTGCCCGTCGCGGAAGTTGATTTTGGTTATCACGCCTTCCGTGCGTGCGCGCAACTCAACGGTGTGAATCGCCTCGATGCGGCCCGGGATCTGGCGTTCAGCAGCGTGGGGAGTTTGTTCCACGGTGGCAACGCGAACAGGAATGGCGGCGGCAAAGACAGGTGGCAGGGTGAAGGTGAGCAGTGCGAACAGGAGTGGGAATTTCATGGGAGTACCTCAGGGTTGTTGCCCTCACCCCGGCCCTCTCCCACCGGGAGAGGGAGGTCTGGGCCCCCTCTCCCTGTGGGTGTGGGTTTGGGTGAGGGCAAAAGGTTATGCAGCCTTACGGAACCTGCGGGTGAGTCGCTTCTCGATTTCGACGACGAAGAACATCACGCCCGCTACCGCAAGCGTTACGAACCAGTAGCGCAGCGGCAGCGCTTCCGTCCCGAACAGCATCTGCATAAACGGCAGGTAGATGATGGCCGCCTGAAGCAGGAACAGCACGCCGGTAACCAGCCAGATCCCTTTGTTTGCCAGCAGGCCACGGTTCAGGGAGAACCCTTCGGTGTTGCGGCAGTTAATCATGTACACCCACTGGGCGCAGACCAGCATCTGCAGCAGCACGGTGCGGATGAACTCCGCGCTGTGACCGCGCGGGGCCAGCAGGGCTTCCAGCGCAAAGGCGGCGATAGCAATCATGGTGCCCACAAAGGCCACGCGCCACACGGCATACGCGTCCATCACGTGCTGCCCGGTCTGACGCGGCGGACGGCGCATGATGTTGCGCTCGGCGGCTTCAAACGCCAGGCCGAAGGAGAGCGTGGCGGAGGTTGCCATGTTCATCCACAGAATCAGTACCGGCGTCAGCGGAATGATGTTCCCCGCCAGCAGCGCAATCACAATCAGCAGCCCCTGCGCCAGGTTAGTTGGCATGATGAACAGAATGGTTTTCTTCAGGTTGTCGTAGACACGACGCCCCTCTTTTACCGCGCTGGCAATGGTGGCGAAGTTATCGTCCGTCAGGACCATGTCCGCCGCCTCTTTGGTCACTTCCGTGCCTTTGATGCCCATCGCAATACCCACGTCCGCCTGACGCAGCGCCGGGGCATCGTTCACGCCGTCGCCGGTCATGCCGACGATCTCGCCTTTATCCTGCAGCGCTTTCACCAGGCGCAGCTTATGCTCCGGGCTGGTACGGGCGAAGATGTCATACTTCACCGCCGCGTCCGCCAGCTCGGCGTCATCCATCTTCTCCAGCTGGTAGCCGGTCACCGCCTGCTCGCTGTTGGTGATCCCCAGCATCTGGCCAATGCTCATTGCCGTCTGCGGGTGATCGCCTGTGATCATCTTCACGCGGATCCCCGCCTGCTGGCAGGCGTTAATGGCGTCAATGGCTTCCGGGCGCGGTGGATCCATCATCCCGGCGATACCGAGGAAGATCAGACCGTGGCTGAGATCGTCATGCGTCAGCGCCTGCTCGCCGTTTGCCGGTTTGAACGCCGCGGCCACCATACGCAGCCCCTGGCGCGCATAGCGCTCCATCTCGCTTTCCCAGTACGCACGGTCAAACGCCTGCGCACCGTTGCGGGTCTGCTGCTGTGCGCAGAGGGCGAAAATCACATCCGGCGCGCCGGTGATCAGGATCTGCTCCTCACTGCCAATCTGGTAGTGGGTGCTCATGTACTTGTACTGCGAGTCGAACGGGATTTTGTTAATCAGCGTGGTCATCACCGGCGCGAGGTGGGCTTTCGCCGCCAGCACCTTCAGCGCGCCTTCGGTCGGCCCACCGGTGATGCCCCACAGGCCGCGCTCGTCCTGAATCAGCTGGCTGTCATTGCACAGGTCGATGGTGCGCAGGTACTGCTCCAGCACGGTGTCCGGCTGGATCTGCATCGGTTCGTCGCTGCCTTCCAGGTAAATGTTGCCCACCGGCTCGTAGCTGTTGCCGTCCACGCGGTAGCAGGCGTCAGCGGTGATGATGGCCTTCACCGTCATTTCGTTCATGGTCAGGGTGCCGGTTTTATCCGAGCAGACCACGGTCATCGCCCCCAGGGTTTCAACCGTTGGCAGCTTGCGGATAATCGCCCGCTTGCGCGCCATCGCCTGTACACCCAGCGAGAGGATAATGGAGATAATCGCCGGCAGACCTTCCGGTACGGACGCCACCGCCAGGCTAATCAGCGAGAGCAGCAGCTCGCCCATTGGGATCTCGCGGAACACCAGGCTGAAGATAAACAGCGCCGCCATCATCGCCAGAATAATGGCGAAGATAGCCTTGCCCAGCTTGTCCATCTGTACCAGCAGCGGCGTGCGGTGTTTTTCAATCCCGTCCATCATCTGGTTGATGTGGCCAAGCTCGGTCTCCTGCCCGGTGGCAATCACCACGCCGATCCCCCCACCCGCACTCACGGTGGTGCCCGAGAAGACCAGGTTAGTGCGATCGCCCAGCGGCAGTTCACCGTTCAGCGGGTTGGTGTGTTTATCTACCACCGTTGATTCGCCGGTGAGAATCGCCTCTTCCACGCGTAAATTATGTGCTTCGATTAAGCGCATATCTGCGGGAATACGATCCCCCGCACGTAAAACAATAATATCGCCCGGAACTATTTCAGTTGTGGGTATTGTTTCATAGTTGCCATCGCGAATAACGCGCGCCTCGCTGGAGAGCATATTACGAATACTCTTCAACGATTTTTCCGCGTTGCTTTCCTGAATATGACCAATTAACGCATTGATCACCGCCACGCCTAAAATAACCAGCGTATCAACCCAGTGGCCCATTATTGCCGTTAATACGGCTGCGGCCAGCAGGACATAAATCAGAACATCATTAAAATGGGCTAAAAAACGCAACCAGGCGGGTTTACCTTTTTTCTCCGGCAGCGCATTCGGGCCATGTTTTTGCAAACGCGCCTGCGCCTCTGCACGCTCCAGACCCCTGGCCTGGCTCTGGGTGTGCGCAAGCACCTGCTCTACGGTCTGCTGGTATGCCAGCCCGCCGGAAGGCGGCACGTTCGGGGACAATTTTTTTTCGGTCATCGTATTTTTCCTTCAATATCCGGTGAACTGAAGCCTGAATTCCTTTCGGGCTAAAATAAATTCATTTTAAAGTCTTGCGAGTAAAATTGATCTACCGCAATATAATGACTTCTCGGTTATTCAAAACTGCATAAAACTATTTCGATGAGCCAATTTTTACAAAATATTTCTAAACCAACTTTAAACGAGGAGGAACCATGTTTGGTATTTATCGCGGACGCCGTCTGGCGTTATACATTATCGCAGCCATTGTTATTGCAACGTTAATTGGATATAGCACCTATTCCTTTGTAAAATTATTTTCGTAATCCAGACATTAATTGACATAACGCGATATTCTTTTAATCGCGCGTGAGGATTTATTTTTATTTTACGAATAAGAAGCTGATAAGCGGTGATTATTTCAGTGAAACCGGGTGGGTGGGTTTATATTGCTTTACGTTCCGGGATGCCGGACAATGACATTTTTAACTGACGATTAACATTACGATGAAACACCCGTTAGAATCGCTGCTCACTGCGGGCGGCATTTTATTGCTGGCCCTGCTTTCGTGCCTGCTGCTACCGGCACCCTCTCTCGGGCTGGTGCTGGCGCAGAAGCTGGTTCAGACCTTCCACATGGTCGACCTTAACCAGCTCTACACCATTCTGTTCTGCGTGTGGTTCTTACTGCTCGGCGCCATCGAATTCTTCGTGCTGCGTTTCGTCTGGCGCCGCTGGTTTTCTCTGACGTCGTAAGCGTGATGCAGGCCCGGTCAGGCGAAACCGCCACCGGGCAAAACAGATCAGTGTGCCCTGCTGTGGTTCTCTTTACGATACGCCCCAGGCGGCTGGTTGAACGTGCGGGTGAAGATGCGGGTGAAGGTCTGCTGCGAGTCAAACCCGTAACGCAGGCAGATGTCGTACACCCGGGCGTCTGATTCGCGCAGATCCCGCGCCGCCAGCAGCAGCTTGCGTTCACGGATATAGCGCCCCAGACTCTCCCCTTTGTATTGCATAAACAGCCGCTGCAGGTGCCATTTCGAGTAACCCGCATGGCGGGCAATCTCTTCGATACGTAATGGCTGGTGCAGGTTATCGTCGATCCACTCGACGATAGTGTCGATGACTTGAGCGGAAATGGTCATACTGCTCTCCCCTTCAGCTTCCTGATTGATCATTATTCCCACCACTCACGAAATGTTTGCGTGGGATCACTCACCCGGACAGGCTCGCCCAGCGCGGGTGTCAACAGCCGATAATTTTTGTCCTTGCTGGCTTTTGCCAGTTGGATCAGCGGATCGTTCCAGGTATGTTTCGCCAGCACGAAGCGCCCGTTATGTCCCGGCACCACGGCTTTCGCGTTCAGATCCACCGAGGCCTGCGCCGTCTCTTCCGGGAGCATATGGATGTACTTCCAGTCCTGGTCGTACTGACCGTTTTCCATAATGGCTAAATCCACTTCGCCAAACTGCTCGCCGATGGCCTTAAAATGCGGCCCGTAACCTGAATCGCCGCTGTAATAAATCTTCTGTTCGGGCGTAACGAACATAAAACTGCCCCACAGGGTTTGATTGCGCTTGATGCCGCGCCCGGAGAAGTGACGCGCGGGCAGTACATGTACCGTCAGCGCCTCGCTGATGCGCACCGACTGGTTCCAGTCGCGCTCTTCAATAATCTCCGGCTTCATTCCCCACCTAAATTCCACGTGTGTTTTTTATTAGCTTCAAAAATCACTATTTCACGAAGAATTTAGACTGCTTCTCACACATTGTAACATTATTTACAACCACCT
>NZ_JBLKBZ010000033.1:0-26944 GCF_047530935.1 Enterobacter sp. 03-F-07-AD-ECC
GAATAAAATCCCATTCAGACGCCGGATAGATTCAAGCAAGCCAACTTGTCGTCAAAATCGGTGTTGCAAAAACGGGAGTGACCATAGATTCCGTTTTCCAATCTCCTCGATAATAAAGGCGAAGCGCGCTTCGTTGAGTTTATAAAACAGCCCCATGGTCACGGCGGCAACGACGGCCAGGCCGCACGGCCAGAGGAAAATAAGCTGACGCAGACCAAGTAGCGTGCCAGCGCTCTGCACCGCATGGGGAACGTAGCCAATCTGGGTCAGCATGATGCCAGGCAGAAAACCGGCGAGGGCGGCAGAGATTTTGCGCGAGAAGGTATAGCCGGTATAAACCGACCCTTCAGCACGAATGCCCGTTTTCCACTCGCCGTAATCAACGGTATCCGGTACCAGCGCCCAGTTCAGGCTGTTCACAAACGCCGTGCCGAAAAACGCCATGCAGGAAAACAGCACGAACAGCAGGGAACTGGTCCCCCAGAAGAAGTTCAGCACGTCGCCCACCGCCCACAGCGCCAGCCCGCCCAGATAGACCGGTTTTTTGCCAAAGCGCTTCACCGCGCCGGGCACCAGAAACACGCCAATCAGAATGCATCCTATGCTGAAAAAGCCCATCCACGACAGCAAATGCAGATCGTTTAGCACGTACTGGGTGTAATAGACCTGAATCGCCAGCTTGATGTTAAACGCGGCAAGGGTACACAGGTTGGCGATACACAGCACCAGCAGCGGCGGATTGCGGAAAATCGCGCAGAATGATTTCAGAATGCCGGGCTTATGGTGATCGGGCGTAAGCTCCACGTAGCGCTCTTTCACGCCGCTGTAGCACCACCACATGCAGACCAGGCCACCGGTGACGAACACCAGCGCCGCCACCAGATAGCCGAGGGAGGGCTGGCTGACGAACAGCGCCTGAATGGGCATAAAGCCGACGGTGCAGAGCAACAGCCCCACGGTTGCGCCGCCCTGACGCCACGCCGCAAGCTGTGCGCGCTCGTTCGGGTTTTTGGTAATGGCCGGTACCATCGCACCGTAGGCGCAGTTCATCAGGCTATAACAGAGGCCAAACATCATGAAGAGCACAGTGGCGAGCGCCGTTTTCACCGTCAGGCTAAAGTCGTTGGCCATAAACTGCGCCGTCGCGACCAGCGCCACCGGGACGGAGGCATAAAGAATGAATGGCCGGAATTTTCCCTTCGCGCCGATGTTACGCCGGGAGTCCAGCAGCACGCCGGTCAGCATGTCGGTGAACGCGGTAAAAAACTTCGCTACCAGGAAAATAATGCCGCCATAGAAGGCGGGCATGCCCAGTTCGTCGGTGTAAAACTTCAGCAGATACAGCGTGCCAATACACAGCATCAGATTCGAGCCAAAATCGCCCATCCCGTAGGCGCACTTCTCTCGCAGGCTCAATTTCAGGGTTAACGGATCAGTGTTATATGTCATGGTCGATCCTCAGAGCGCCCGCAGGGCGCTCTCTCTCGTCATTTATGCCGTACGTTTACGCAGTTCGATCTCTTCCACGATGCGCACATACATCTTCTCGTTGAGATTGTAGAAACAGCCCATCGCCACAATGGTGATGACCGCCAGCAGGCTCGGATAGATAAAAATCAGCTGCCGCAGTCCTTCAACCGTTCCGGCGGATTGCACCACGTTGGGCACATAGCCAATTTGCGTGAGCATGATCCCCGGGAAGAAGCCCGCCAGTGCCTGAGATACCTTCCTGAAGAAGGTAAAGCCGGTGTAAACCGTCCCTTCAGATCGCACGCCGGTGCGCCACTCGCCGTATTCCACGGTATCGGATACCAGCGCCCAGTTCAGGCTGTTCACGAACGCGGAGCCGAAGAAGGCCAGGCAGGAGAACGCCACAAAGCTCACCGAGCCGCCGCCGAAGAAGTAGTTGAGCAGATCGCCCGCCACCCAAACCATCAGCCCGCCGATATAGACTTTTTTCTTGCCGAAGCGCCGCACCGCGCCGGGCATCATAAAGACGCCGATAAAAATACAGCCCATGCTGAAGAAACCCATGTACGACAGCAGTATCGGGTCGTTCAGCACGTACTGCGTGTAGTAAACCTGGATGGCGAGTTTGACGTTAAAGGCACCCAGCGTGCAGAGGTTGGCGATGCACAGGATAAACAGCGGACGGTTTCCGGCAATGGCGCGAAACGACTGCAACAGCCCCGGTTTTTGCGCCGAATGAGCAGGCTGCGTCTCGACGTAACGCTCGGTCACGCCTTTGTAGCACCACCACATAAAGAACAGCCCGAACAGCGAGAAAAGCGTGGCGGCAAAGATATAGCCAAGCTGATCGTTGCCCTCAATCAGGTTCATTACCGGGACAAAACCGACGGTACAGAGCAGCAGGCCAAGCGTGGCGCCGCCCTGACGCCAGGCGGCCAGCGAGGCGCGCTCGTCCGGGTTTTTGGTAATGGCGGGTACCATCGCGCCGTAAGAGCAGTTCATCATGCTGAAGAACAGGCCGTACAGCATGAACAGCACCGTTGCCATCACCGTTTTACCGGTGATTTCAAACGGCGTACCGACGAAGTTGGCAATCGCCAGCAAGGTCACCGGGAAGGCGGCATACAGCACGAACGGGCGGAATTTCCCTTTCGGGCCGATGTTGCGCCGGGAGTCGAGCATGATCCCGGTGCCCATATCGGTGAAAGCGGTAAAGAATTTGGCAATCAGGAAGATAATCCCGCCGTAGGTACCCGGCAGGCCCAGCACGTCGGTATAAAACTTCAGCAGATACAGCGTGCCGATATCCAGCAGGATGTTAGAGCCGAGATCGCCCATCCCGTAGGCGAGTTTTTCTTTAAACGGCAGGCGTAGGGTTGCCGGATCAGAAGTATGTTGACTCATTATTGTTCTCCGTCTGCCCGCAGGTTTCCCCGCGGGCGAGCCTTATCAGATATGACGTAAGGTGTTAAACAGATCTGCCCATTCGCTTTGCTGGCGATAGAAGACCGGCGGTTTGCCGAGCGGGGCAGCAACGGTCACCTCACCGCCCTGGCAGGTTTCACCCGTCCACACATTCACCCAGTTGTCCTGCGGAAGATAGAGCGTCCAGTCGTGGCGGCCCTCTTCATGAACCGGTGCCACCAGCAGATCGCGGCCAAACAGGTACTGGTATTTCAGCGTGTAGGCGCGCGCGTCGTCTTCATAATGCAGGAACAACGGGCGCATCACCGGCAGGCCACTTTTCGCGTTCTGCGCAACCGCAGCTTTGATGTACGGCTTCAGGGTGGTGAACACGGTGGTCATACGTGCAAAGTGCGCGATGGTTTCGGCGTCGCCGTCGAACTGCCAGTTGTCACCCGGGCGGTTACCTTCGTGGGTACGCATCATCGGCGTAAAGGCGCTGAAGTCGCACCAGCGCAGCAACAGCTCTTTGGTGCGTTTCATCTCGAACAGGGTGGTATAGCCGCCGATGTCGCTGTGGTGCAGCCCGTGACCGGTCATCGCCAGAGACAGCGCAGCAGGTACGACGGACGCCAGACCGTCGTCCAGGCTCCAGTCGACGTTCTGATCTCCCGCCCACATCATTACCGAGTGCTTCTGGCTGCCGGTATAACCCGCGCGCATGAAGAACAGGATCTCGCCGAGCTTGCCGGTCTCTTCCAGCGCCTCGTAGTTACATTTGGCCCACAGGGCAGGCCAGGCGTTATGCATGATCTCCGCGCTGACGCCGTTGTGCAGGAAGGTATCGGTTGGCAGATATTCGCCAAAATCGGCCATCCAGCCACTGCAGCCCAGTTCGATCAGGTTCTTTTTGATCACCTCTTTGTACCAGCCGTAGGCTTCCGGGTTGGTCAGGTCGATGACGCCCGCGTAAAACTCGCCAAACTCGACGTGGTAGTCCTTGCCGTCGGCATTTTTGGTCAGATAGCCGCGTTTTGCCGCCTCTTCACAGAGATCTTTGTCGCTGGCGACGTACGGGTTGATATAGGAGAGGAACTGCACGCCTTCCTGTTTCCACTGTGCAATACGCTCATTAAGCTGCGGATACAGCTCGCTGTTCCACTTCCAGTTCCACATCACGCGTTTGCCAAAGGAGGTCATGCGGATGCCGGACCAGTCCTGCGCCCAGATGCCGTTCACCTTCACCCCGCCCTGGCGCATGACGTCGAGCTTGTGCTGACACACCCCGGTGCCGCCCTGAATGCCCAGCGTCACGCCGTCGTAAACCCAGTCCGGCAGCTCCGGCTGTCGCCCCAACAGGCCGGTGAGTTTTTCCAGCAGATCGACGTAGGTTTCTGCACATTCAAAGCGCAGCGTGGCGTTATCTTCCCAGAACGCCAGTTCGTGGAAATCCGGCGCGCTGAAGTCGAAGTTCATGTAGCAGCTGTTATCCACGTGGCAGTAGTACTTCTGGGTGCTCACGAAGGTAGGCTGGGGGAAGAAGGTCCAGTAATAATCGCCGCCCGCGTTCTCTTTGCAGTCGGCCTGCCAGGTCACGTAGGTCTGCTTATTGCGGCCCACCCCCTGTTCGCTGGTCCACAGCGGGAACGGCTTTCCGCGCAGATCAAAGTACGAGAACTGCTCGCCGCAGCCGTAGATATGATCTTCAGGCTGGGCCGCCAGCCGCAGCCAGATGCGGTTGTGACAGGTGGCATCATTTTTCAGCTTCAGTTCCAGACGGCCTTCTGCATCCACACCCACCAGCAGCGTCGCGCTCACCGCATCGCCACGGGTAAAGCGGATCGCCCAGCCTGCGCTTTGCTGTGTAACGGTCGCGTCCGTCAGGGCGATTTTTTCGTTGAGCTTGTCTTTGATGCTGAAGTTGCCGCGAAACATATCGATATCGGCAACGCCCGCGCCGATCCACAGGCAAGGTTCATCGGTGGAGTGGGATAAAATCAGACGGTCCTGCCAGCGCAGGGTGAAGCCATGTTCGTTATTTTTCAGATCAATATTGTGTAGGGTACGCATAGAAAACTCCGTCTTTATTATTTGGCCTGGCTATCCAGTAATCCGGCGGCTACGGCAGGGGCTAAGCCCGGGGCCAGCGGCAGGCGGGGGATCACCAGGCAGTGCAGCAGATGGTAAATATCCTGCTTGCCGTCCCAGACTTTGGTGGTCACTTCGTTGTTGGTGTCCAGCTCCTGCCACCAGGATCCGTTCTCGTAATCCATCAGGTATTTGATGCAGTAATCCCACCATTTCTGATACCAGGCTTCGTACTGCGCCTCGCCGGTTACGGTGTAGAGCGCATACGCAGTGCCCATCGCCTCGACGATCGGCCAGCGCACGCGTTCGCGCACGATAGGCTTGCCGTCCCAGCCAACGGAGTAGACGAACCCATCGGCTCCGTCTGGCGCCCAGGCATCGCGGATGGTGGCGTGGAACAGTCCTTTTGCGTCTTCCAGCAGCCACGCCGGTGGGGTTTCGAAGCGGGCTTCCAGCGCGGCACGCAGGTGCAGCATCAGGCGGCCCCACTCAATCCAGTGCCCTGGTGTGCCGCCGTAGGCGCGAAAACGGTGGGCGGGATTATCGATGTTGTAGTCGCGGATCGGGTTCCAGTTGGTATCGAAATGCTCGTTAACGCGATACTCACCTTTGCGCGCCACGTCGTGAATAATCACCGAGGCGATGCGCAGGGCGCGGTCGAGCCATTTACGATCGTGGGTTACGTCATACACGATGAGGAAGGCTTCCACGGCGTGCATGTTGGCGTTACCGCCGCGGTAATCTTCCGTTTTGCTGAAAGCTTCATCCCAGGACTCCAGGCACATCTGCTCCTGTTCGCTCCAGAAGTAGCGCTCAATCACCTCAATGGCGTCGTCCAGCAGCCTGCGCGCCTGCGGATGTCCGGTGGTGACGGCGCTCGCCGCGCCCAGCAGTACGAAGAAGTGCTGATAGCCCTGCTTGGAGGCATCCACCACGCCTTCATCGTTAACACAGGCGTACCAGCCGCCGTACTGTTTGTCGCGCAGCGGGCCGTTCAGGGCATTGATGCCGTGCTCAACCAGGGCATACGCACCGGGACGACCCATGTTCGCCGCTACCGCGTAAACGTGCAGCATACGGGCGGTGATCCACAGATGCGTGCCCATATCGCTGCGAACCTGCCCGTTATTGCCCAGCCAGCCGAAGCCGGTCGGTACGGCGGCGTTTTTACCGAAATCAAGAATGCGGTCGGTCTCTTGTTCGAGCCAGCGGTTATGACTCAGGGTGTTAAACCATTTCATGTTCGGGTCCTTTCTTAACGGCGAGCCATCATTTCGTCGACGATCTCACCCAGACGCTGCAGTTTAGGTACGGAAATATCGCGAAGCATCAGCCCGGTGTCCGGCAGGCCAATCACCGATGACCAGACGGCGCGACCGGCTAAAAAGCCTGATGCCCCCGCCTGCATGGCAACGCTCACGGCGCGCGGGAATAATTTTTCGTCCACGCCGGAGGAGAGGATCACCCACGGCATGGCGATGTGCTCGTTCAGCTTCTGCGAGGCCGCCAGCAGTTCCTGCTGCGTGCCTTTACCCAACAGCGGCATCTCCACTTTGTAGAGGTCTGCACCGCTGTCGCCCAGTTCTTTGGCCGCATCGATAATCGCCTGTTCGCGGTTAAACCCGGCGCCGCGACGCGGTGGACGTACCACCGGCTCTATAATGCTCAGCAGGCCGTTGTCGTGGCACAGGGAGTTAAATGCCTTCACCATCTCAAGACGCTGCTGCGCGTCTTCATCGCTACGCCATAGCACCAGTAATTTCAGCGCCTTGCCGCCATCGCGTTTGACCGCCTGCGCATCGACGTTCTTGTCGATCGTCACGCTGTCGACGGGAATACCGTTCCCAGGAATAAACTCGTCGGCCGCCACAATCAGCGCGCAGCTTTTAGCTACGGCCTGCTGCTCCACAATCTGGCGATAGCAGAACTGCTGGTCGACGAGAATGGCAGAGGCGTACGGCGACAGAATTTTCGCCGCACTGACCTTAAAATCCGTCAGATGCTGGTCCGTGACCGGCACCGGCGCACCTGCTGCGGCAAACATCAGGCGCATCGCTTCGCGCTGATCGACGGCCAGCATCGCAAAACCGCCGGAAGGTCGGGTGATATCTTTCAGGGTGTACATCGTCATTCCTCAGTCCTTTCGTATCAGTGTGATTTTTTCAGCCCGGCAGATGCGCGAACCTGTTCAAGAATGGCTGTCCAGTCTTCGCGCCCGCGCCCGGCGGCGCGTGCCTGGTTGTAAACTTCGCGGGAAGCCGCGCCCAGCGGCATCGGAACGTGGAGCTGGTTGGCCACGTCCAGGGCGATCCCCAGATCTTTATGTGCAAGATCGATCATGAAGGCGGGTGAAAGATCCCCTTTCAGCACCTTGTTCGGCCAGGAGGTGGTGAAATGGCCTTTACCTGCAGGCGTGCCGCTCATGACCTTGAGCGCCACCTCAAAGGAGAGACCGAGCGCTTCACACAGCACGGCCGCCTCGGCGGACAAGGCGTTTAGCGCAATGCTCATGTAGTTATTGATAAGCTTCACGCGGATGCCCATGCCCGGCCCGCCGGCGTTAATCAGCTCATTGCCCATCGCCATTAACACGGGGGTGGCGCGCTCAACCTGCTCCGCCGTGCCGCCTGCCAGCAGGAGCAGCGTGCCGGCGATGGCATGGTCTGAGGTGCGCCCGACAGGTACGTCCATCAGGCTGAAGCCACGCCCGGCCATGTCGCGGATCAACGCGTCGGTTTGCAGGGGATGAATGGTCGACATATCGATCACCAGCGCGTCGCGAGATAAGCCTTCGCAAACGCCGTGTTCGCCAAACAACACGCTGCGCACCAGGTCGCCGTTGGGCAGCATGGTAATGACGAACTCGGCATCCGTTGCGGCCTGCGCGGGCGTTGCCGCCGCCTTCGCGCCGCTCTCCACCAGGATCTGAACCGCCTGCGGGTTCACATCAAAGACCTGAAGCTGGTGACCTTGCTTCAACAGATTCTTCGCCATTGGCGCGCCCATCTGCCCTAAACCGATAAATGCGATTGCTGACATGCCTCTCTCCTGTCATATCGTGTCAATTTTTGCGCGTTTATGTTGTCTGTTTTTGATCGTATTTGTAATTTATAGTCAAAAAATTGACAGGGGTCACTTTTTAAACATTTGATGAAATTAAAATGAAGGCATCAGAAATTGCAGAAGGAAGCACCATGACTCGCATCGTTTGTGTCGGCATAACCGTGCTGGATCGCATCTGGTATCTCAATGATTTACCGAAAGAAGGTGGGAAATATGTCGCAAAAGACTATACGGAAGTGGGCGGCGGCCCGGCGGCAACTGCGGCGGTGGCGGCGGCAAAACTGGGGGCATCCGTGGATTTTATTGGCCGGGTGGGTGACGACGATACCGGCAGAAGGCTGCTTGCGGAGCTGGAATCCCTGGGGGTGAACACCCGCTACACGCGCATAGTGAAAGATGCCCGCTCGTCACAATCGGCGGTGCTGGTGGACGGCAGCGGGGAACGCATCATCGCGAACTATCCCAGCCCCGATCTTCCCGCTGCGGCAGACTGGCTGCAGGGCATCGACTTCTCGCAATGGGACATTGTTTTAGCCGATGTGCGCTGGCATGAAGGGGCGAAGCAGGCGTTTACCCTTGCCCGCCAGCAAGGCGTCCCCACGTTGCTCGATGCGGATACAACCCCTCAGGACATCGCAGAACTTATCGCCCTCAGCGATCATACTGCCTTTTCCGCGCCGGGGCTGCGTCGGGTAAGCCATCTTGAGGAAACGGAAGGTGCGCTTAAAAAAGCACAAACGCTCACAAATGGACACGTCTATGTCACGCAGGGCCGGGACGGCTGCTTTTGGCTGGAGAACGGTGCCCTGTGCCATCAGCCGGGCTTTGAGGTCGAGGTGGTTGATACCACCGGGGCGGGGGATGTTTTCCACGGTGCCCTGGCGGTCAGCCTGGCGCAACGGTTATCTCCAGCGCAAGCCGTGCGCTTCGCCAGCGCCGTCGCCGCGCTGAAATGTACTCAGCCCGGCGGTCGCGCAGGTATACCCGACTGTGATCAAACCCGCTCTTTTTTGTCACTTTTTGTATAAAATGCGGGGCGTGATGGTTTTCAGAGGACAGCCCATGAGCCTTACCGAACTGACCGGCAACCCGCGTCACGATCAGCTGCTGACGCTGATAGCCGATCGCGGATATATGAACATTGATGAACTGGCGCAGCTGCTGGACGTCTCGACGCAAACCGTGCGCCGGGATATCCGCAAGTTGAGCGAACAGGGACTGATTACGCGACATCATGGCGGTGCGGGCAGGGCATCCAGCGTGGTGAACACGGCCTTTGAGCAGCGCGAAGTGTCGCTGACTGAAGAGAAGCGGGCTATTGCCGAAGCAATTGCCGACTATATTCCTGATGGTTCGACTATTTTCATCACCATTGGCACGACCGTGGAGCACGTGGCCCGTGCGCTGCTCAACCATAACCATCTGCGTATCATCACTAACAGTCTGCGGGTGGCACACATCCTCTATAAAAATCCGCGTTTTGAGGTGATGGTGCCCGGCGGTACGCTGCGTCCACATAACGGCGGCATTATCGGTCCGGCGGCGACGGCGTTCGTGTCTGGCTTTCGGGCGGATTATCTGGTGACCAGCGTGGGGGCGATTGAACACGACGGCGCGATGATGGAGTTTGACGTCAATGAAGCCAGCGTGGTGAAAACGATGATGGCTCATGCCAGACATATTTTACTGGCGGCCGATCATACGAAATACACCGCCTCTGCCGCCGTGGAAATTGGCAACGTGGCCCAGGCAACGGCGCTCTTTACCGATGAACTGCCCGGCTCTGCGCTACATAATCATCTCAAATTCAGCAAGGTAGAAGTTGTCGAAGTCAGCACAGGCGACGAGCAGCAGGCTGGATAACCTCTCTGACGGCCCGAAAATCCCTTCGGGCCGTTCCTTTCTTTAAGCTGAATCTGGCGCATAGCCAAACCTTATCTTTCCCGCTACAGTTACTTTTCCACGGCGAGCAGGAGATAAACATGCTTTATATCTTTGACTTAGGAAATGTAATCGTCGATATCGATTTCAATCGGGTGCTGGGCGCATGGAGCGATTTTAGCCGTGTCCCGCTGGCGACGTTAAAACAGAGTTTCGCCATGGGCGAGACATTCCATCAGCATGAACGGGGTGAGATCAGCGACGAAGTGTTTGCTGAACGTCTGTGCCATGAAATGGATCTGCCGTTAAGCTACGAACAGTTCTCCCACGGCTGGCAGGCTGTATTTGTCGCTATCCGCCCTGAGGTTATCGACATCATGCATAAACTTCGCGAGCAGGGTCACAGGGTCGTCGTGCTGTCGAACACCAACCGCCTGCACACCACGTTCTGGCCAGAGGAATACCCAGAAGTTAAGGCCGCAGCAGATAAAATCTACCTCTCGCAGGAGATGGGGATGCGTAAACCCGAAGCGCGGATTTATCAGGCGGTACTGCAAGCGGAAGGATTCTCCGCGTCCGATGCGGTCTTTTTCGATGACAATGCCGATAATATAGAGGGAGCTAACCAGTTGGGTATTACGTCAATTCTGGTGACCGGAAAAGAGACTATACCGAACTACTTTGCGAAGCAGTTATGCTAAAAACCGTTCATCAAAAAGCCACGCACCATACTCGCCCGCTCAGGGCCTGGCTAAAACTCCTCTGGCACCGTATTGATGAGGACAACATGACCACGCTGGCGGGTAACCTCGCCTACGTGTCGTTGCTCTCCCTGGTACCGCTGGTGGCGGTTATTTTTGCCCTTTTTTCCGCTTTTCCCATGTTTGCAGAGGTCAGCCTGCAGCTGCGTCACTTCGTCTTTGCGAATTTTATTCCTGCCACTGGCGATGTGATCCAGAACTACATTGAACAGTTTGTCGCAAACTCCAGCAAGATGACGGCAGTGGGGGCGTGCGGGCTTATCGTCACCGCGCTGCTGCTGATGTACTCCATCGACAGTGCGCTTAATACGATCTGGCGGAGTAAAAAAGTCCGCCCGAAGGTCTATTCCTTTGCTGTTTACTGGATGATTTTAACCCTCGGCCCGTTGCTGGCGGGGGCGAGCCTGGCGATTAGCTCCTATCTGCTCTCCCTGCGCTGGGCCAGCGATCTCAACGGTGCCATTGATAACGTGTTGCGTATCTTCCCGCTGATTTTATCGTGGCTCTCTTTCTGGCTGCTCTACAGTGTGGTGCCGACCACGCGCGTGCCGAACCGTGATGCGGTTGTTGGCGCACTGGTGGCAGCGGTACTCTTCGAACTGGGCAAAAAGGGGTTTGCCCTTTACATCACCATGTTCCCCTCCTATCAGCTCATTTACGGCGTACTGGCGGTGATCCCCATTTTGTTTGTCTGGGTTTACTGGACCTGGTGTATCGTCTTGCTTGGTGCGGAAATAACTGTCACTCTCGGCGTATACCGCGAACTTAAAAAAGCAGCAGAAGCTGAAAAACAACAAGAAGCAGACCAACCATGATTGCATTGATACAGCGCGTAACTCGTGCCAGCGTCACCGTGGAGGGAGAGGTGACGGGTGAAATTGGCCCAGGACTTTTAGTGTTGTTAGGTGTCGAAAAGGATGACGACGAACAAAAAGCCAACCGCTTATGTGAACGCGTGCTGGGCTACCGTATCTTCAGTGATGCGGAAGGCAAGATGAACCTTAACGTCCAGCAATCGGGCGGAAGCGTGCTGGTGGTTTCCCAGTTTACGCTGGCCGCCGATACCGAACGCGGCATGCGCCCGAGTTTCTCAAAAGGTGCGGCCCCGGATCGGGCAGAAGCGCTTTACGAGTACTTTGTTGAGCGTTGTCGCCAACAGGAAATGAATACGCAAACCGGACGATTTGCTGCAGATATGCAGGTATCGCTGGTGAACGATGGCCCCGTTACATTCTGGCTCCAGGTATGAGCCAACTGGCGGCGTGGCCGCGGGTAACAAGAGAGAGTACAGCTATGTATCACCTTCGAGTACCGCAAACGGAAGAAGAGTTAGAAGCCTATTACCAGTTCCGCTGGGAAATGCTGCGCAAGCCATTACATCAGCCTAAAGGGTCTGAACGCGACGCCTGGGACGCCATGGCACATCATCAGATGGTGATGGACGAAGAGGGTAACCTCGTTGCCGTCGGGCGTCTGTATATTAATGCCGATAACGAAGCCTCTATTCGTTTTATGGCGGTCCATCCCTCCGTGCAGGACAAAGGGTTAGGTACGTTGATGGCCATGACCCTGGAGTCAGTGGCCCGTCAGGAAGGCGTTAAGCGCGTGACCTGTAGCGCCCGCGAAGATGCCGTTGAGTTCTTCGCCAAACTCGGATTTGTTAATCAGGGGGAAATTACGACCCCGCAAACCACGCCGATTCGCCACTTTTTGATGATTAAACCCATCGCCACGCTGGATGATATTCTCCACCGCGCGGACTGGTGCGGACAGCTTCAGCAGGCCTGGTATCAGCACATCCCTCTCAGTGAAAAGATGGGGGTGCGTATTCAGCAGTACACCGGGCAAAAATTCATTACCACCATGCCGGAAACCGGCAACCAGAACCCACACCACACGCTATTTGCCGGCAGCCTGTTTTCGCTCGCCACGCTCACCGGCTGGGGGCTTATCTGGCTGATGCTGCGTGAACGCCACCTTGGCGGCACGATCATTCTGGCTGATGCCCATATTCGCTACAGCGCCCCCATAAGCGGTAAACCGAGCGCCGTGGCCGATCTCGGCTCTTTGGGGGGCGATCTCGACCGCCTGGCGCGCGGCCGCAAAGCCCGTGTACAGATGCAGGTTGAACTCTTTGGCGATGAAACCCCAGGCGCGGTGTTTGAAGGCACCTATATCGTTCTGCCTGCGAAGCCGTTTGGCGCGTATGAAGAGGGCGGGAACGAAGAGGAATAAGGTTCCCCGATGTTATCGCCGGGCGGAGTTGATCCGCCAGGCGATGTCCCGAAGAACGTCTCGCGCTGATGGACTGACGCCGGCAAGCTGGAAGAAGCCGTGGATGACACCCAGCCAATGCTGCGCTGTGCAAATAACCCCTTGTTCTGTCATATGTTGATAAAGCGCCTGACCCTCGTCGCATAGCGGATCGTACTCGGCGGTAATAATGTGTACCGGCGGCAGGCCGTTGAAATCATCCCGCCAGAGTGGGCTGGCTTCAGGGTCCCGGCGGTCTGTCTCTGCCAGGTACATGTCATAACCACTCAGCAGCGTATCGCGCGTGATAACGTAGTCCTGCCCATTATGGGTGTAGCTTGCAAAGCTGGCTGTGGCGTCGAGCATAGGGTAAATAAGGATAAGCTGGGCCGGATTCCACTGTGTTTTAGCCTTGAGCCGCAGCGCGGTGACCAGCGCCAGATGGCCGCCTGCACTGTCACCACAAAGCGTAATCCGGTTTTTATCCACACCGACTTTTTCTGCATTTTGCCAGACAAGCTCCGCCGCTCTCTCTGCATCATCATGCGCAGCGGGGAAAGTATGCTCCGGTGCCAGCCTGTACTGAACCGCAACCACCCGACACTGACCGTAAAACGCCAGCTGGCGGAGCTGATTGTCATGGGTTGCAAACCCACCGCTGACAAAACAACCGCCATGGTAGTAGAGGGCACAAGGTAACGTTTCAGCGACATTGAGAGGCGAGAATACCCGAATGGTAAGGCCATCAATGACAAGCGTTTCAACCTGCACGCGGGTTTCGGTCTCGCTGGCAAGTACAGTGCTGGCTACATATCCGGCTCTCCGGTCATCAATACTCTGCTTACGTGCGCCAAGTCGGCCTGCAGCGATAAAATCCTGCACAAGCTTATCAATACCCTTTTCCAGTGCCATGGTGATGTCCTTTTGCTGTATGTATGCACAGTCTTATAACCTGTATGAAGGCAGATGAAAACAATCAAATTAAGTAGAACCAGAGATTTGGAAAAAGGCTCGCAGAAACCAACTTCACTCAATGAAATAAATGGATATGTTACTGAAAACTCAATAACGTACCTCACATAGGGGTACGTCATTGACGTATATTGGAGATGTGTTACTCTAAGCCAATGGCGTATAATTTATGCTATTCATTGAAACGGATATCTTCACAGAAGACGTCAAAACGTTACTGGATGACGACGAATACCATAAGCTTCAGGTGTTCCTGGCAACACAACCTGATTATGGCGATCTGATCCAGAATACCGGGGGGCTGCGAAAGATTCGTTGGCTTTCAGGAGGCAGGGGAAAGCGCGGTGGAGTAAGGGTTATTTATTTTCATCGTACCCACGAGTTTGAAATCAGATTGCTGCTCATCTATCGCAAAGGGATCAAAGATGACCTGTCCGCGAGAGAAAAAGCCATTCTGAAAAAGATGATTGAGAGGTGGTAAATGGATAAGGCACTGTTTGAGCGATTAACACAAAGCATAGCTCAGATGGATGACATTGTCGGGGGGAAACGCGAGCCGTCGCGCACCTTTCAAATCGATGCGATGAAAATCAAAGAAATTCGTCAGGCGTCTGGGTTGTCCCAAAGTAAATTCGCGAACTTAATCTCAGTCAGCGTTGATACGTTGCGTAACTGGGAACAAGGACGACGTTCGCCTACCGGTCCCGCAAAGGCATTGTTGCGTGCAATTGCGAATGATCCACAGCACGTTATTTCGGCTTTATCAGATTAATTAGCCCGACAGCAAAGTAGCTTGCCGGGCTAATGAGGGAGATTACTCCCCTTCACCCGGGAACAGGAACGGGTTGATAGAGCTACGGGCAAAGCCCTCTTGCTCCATTTTGGCGTCCAGAATCAGCGAGGCGAGATCGTCGGCCACCGCTTCAACTTTCGGGTCTTTTTCCTGATACAGAATCTTCAGATACGTACCGCAATCGCCGCAACTTTCAGCTTTTACCGCCGCGTCTTCATTTTCCAGCGACCAGTAGTTCAGATCGCGGGTCTGCTCGCAGTTGCTGCACTTCACGCGCACCACATGCCACTCGGTTTCACACAGGTTGCAATGCAGGTAGCGCAGCCCCTGGGTGGTGCCGATTTGTACCATGCTGGAGACTGGCATTGAGCCACACACCGGACAGAACTGGCGCGCTTCGCCGTATTCGGCGCGCGCTTTACCGGGGATCAGACTGGCCATTTGGGCCCAGTAGAGCGACAGCGCAGCCCAGATAAACGGCGCTTTATCGCTGCTGACCAGCGAGAAGTCAGAGGCAAACAGCGCGCTCGCCATCTCTTCCAGCTCCTGATCGGAGGCTTTTTCCAGGTTCTCAATGACCGCCAGCGCGGTGCCGCTCATCTCGGGCTTCAGCTCGGCAATCAGAGAATGCAGCAGCTTATGCCAGTGCTTGTCACGCGGCAGGACGTGAATATCCAGCGGTGGCTTGCCCTGCTCACTGGCTTCTTTGATGCGCGCAGTCAGGTCCATTTGTAGCGGGTGGTCGTACAGCACCACTTCCTGCGCATGGGCAACCAGCGCGGCAAAACGCAGAAAATCGCCCAGCGGGTTGTTCTCTGCCAGCTCGCGCAGGCGCTCTGCACGGCGGTTGTAGAGGTTCTTGAGTCTGGGGAATAACAACGGCGGAATATATTCCGCCGTGCGTTTCTCGCTCGACCCCAGCTCATCTTGCGGGATTATGCGAATACTCATTCAGATGACTTTTCCTGTTTCTGGCGGACTTCACGATACCAACGCGGGTGATGTTTCTTCGCCCACGTTTTGGTTACCCATCCTTCCACCATCGCGGTAATGGTGCCTTTCACCCAGAGGGCGGCGTAAATATGCACCATGATAACCACAATTAACGCCACTGCGGCAAATGAATGCAGCATCAGCGCGAATCGGATCACCGGGATTGAGAAAGCAGGCGCAAAGTACGGACGCCAGATGATCACGCCGCTCACCAGCAACAGGACCAGGAAGATAATCGCCGCCCAGAATACGCACTTCTGGCCGAAGTTATAACGCCCGGTGTCACCCACTTCCTCGTTGACGACGATCTTACGAATATTCTTCGCCCAAAAGATATCATCCCGATTGATTAGGTTATGGTGCCAGTAACGGAAAAACATGATGATAAACGAGGCAAACATCACCACACCCACGAACGGGTGAAGGATGCGCGCCAGCTGTGGCGTACCCAGTATCTGCATCAGCCAGTTGAAGGACGGGAAGAAGAACCCCAGCCCGCTTATCGCCGCCAGCATAAAGCAGAAGGCGGTGACCCAGTGGTTGATGCGTTCCGGCGCGGTGTAGCGCACGATGGTGTCACGTTTTTTCATTTGCGCACCTCGTCTTTCTCTTCATGCAGGTTGTCGTCTTCCTCTTCCGCGCGGTTCGGACCGACGCCGACGTAGTGGAAGATGCTCGCTGCGAAGGTGGCAGCAAAGCCTACCGCTGCCAGCGGTTTCCAGATGCCTTTCCAGAACTTCACGGTGGCGCTGATTTCCGGGTTCTCCGGCAGGCCGTGATACAGATTCGGCTTGTCGGCATGGTGCAACACGTACATCACGTGCGTACCGCCCACACCGGCCGGATCGTACAGGCCAGCGTTATCGTAACCACGGGTTTTCAGTTCACCCACGCGTTCGGCCGCCAGCGTTTTCATATCCTCTTTGGAGCCAAAGTGGATGGCGCCGGTTGGACAGGTTTTCACGCAGGCTGGCTCCTGGCCAACGTTCACGCGGTCAACGCACAGCGTACATTTGTAGACGCGGTTGTCTTCCGGGTTCAGTCGCGGCACGTCAAACGGGCAGCCCGCGATGCAGTAGCCGCAGCCGATGCACTGCTCGGACTGGAAGTCGACAATGCCGTTGGCATACTGAATGATAGCCCCTTCTGACGGACACGCCTTCAGGCAGCCCGGATCCGCACAGTGCATACAGCCGTCTTTGCGGATAAGCCATTCCAGTTTGTCGTTCTGCTCCACTTCAGAGAAACGCATTACCGTCCAGGACTTGGCGGTCAGGTCGGCCGGGTTGTCGTACACCCCGACGTTGTGACCCACTTCGTCACGGAGGTCGTTCCACTCTGAACAGGCCACCTGACAGGCTTTACAGCCGATACAGGTGGTAACATCGATAAGCTTCGCCACTTCCTGCTGGTGGTCCCGCGCCTGAGGCGCGGGCGTGAAACCGTTAGTCGCGGAACGACGAATAATGTCCTGAGATTGATAAGCCATAAGTCGTCTCCGTTACACCTTTTCCACGTTCACGAGGAAGGCCTTAAACTCCGGCGTCTGCGTGTTCGCATCACCGACGAATGGCGTCAGGGTGTTCGCAATGAACCCTTTCTTCGCCACGCCCTCATAACCCCAGTGAATCGGAATACCGATGGTATCCACCTGCTGACCGTGTACGTTCAGCGTGCGAATACGCTTGGTCACTACCGCCTTGGCCTTGATATAGCCACGGTTGGAGGAGACCTTCACGGTATCGCCATGGGCAATGCCGAGCTTGTTCGCCAGCTTCTCGCCGATCTCCACAAACTGTTCCGGCTGCGCGATGGCGTTAAGTAGCGCGTGCTTGGTCCAGTAGTGGAAGTGCTCGGTCAGACGGTAAGTGGTGCCCACATACGGGAACTTGTCTTTTTTACCCAGCGCTTCAAAGTCGCCCTTAAAGATACGGGCAGCCGGGTTAGAGACCACGTTCGGGTGCAGCGGGTTAGTACCCAGCGGCGTTTCAAACGGCTCGTAGTGTTCCGGGAACGGCCCTTCCGCCATTTTATCGATGGCAAACAGGCGTCCCATCCCTTCAGGCTGCATGATAAACGGCCCGACATCGCTGCCTGGTGCGGCAGTGCTGTAGTCCGGAATATCCACGCCGCCCCATTTCGCGCCGTCCCATTTCAGAAGCTGACGCTTCGGATCCCACGGGTTGCCCTGCGGGTCAGCGGAGGCACGGTTATAGAGAATGCGGCGGTTCAGCGGCCATGCCCAAGCCCAGCCCAGCGTATTGCCAAGGCCCGATGGGTCAGCGTTATCGCGGTTGGCCATCTGGTTGCCTTTCGGCGTCCAGCTACCGGTAAAGATCCAGCAACCGCTTGAGGTGGTGCCGTCATCACGCAGGTGCGCGAAGGTGCTGAGCTGATCGCCTTTTTTCGCCAGCACGGTACCGGTGGCCGGGTCGATAACGTCCGCCAGCGCCTTACCGTTGCTCTCCATCGCCACTTCTTCCGGGGATGGATTCTCCGGCGTCGAATAGTTCCAGGTCATGTTCAGAACCGGTTCCGGGTTCGCGCCGCCTTCTGCCGCGTACATCTTACGCAGGCGTAAGAAGATACCGGCCAGGATCTCGCCGTCGTTCATGGCGATGCCCGGGGCGTCCGCACCTTTCCAGTGCCACTGCAGCCAGCGGCCAGAGTTGACGATAGAACCGTTCTCTTCCGCGAAGCAGGTTGATGGCAGACGGAATACTTCGGTCTGAATTTTTGACGGATCGACGTCGTTCGATTCACCGTGGTTCTGCCAGAAGGTAGAGGTCTCGGTGTTGAGCGGGTCGATGGTAATCAGGAACTTCAGTTTCGACAGAGACTCGACAACCTTGTTCTTGTTCGGGAACGAGGCGACCGGGTTAAAGCCCTGGCAAATGTAGCCGTTGACCTGACCCTGGTGCATCATCTCGAAGTACTGCAGCACGTCGTAACCTTTGTCCCACTTCGGCAGCCAGTCAAAGCCCCAGCTGTTTTCCGCCGTCGCTTTGTCGCCGTAGAAGGCTTTCATCAGCGAGACGAAGAACTTCGGATAATTGCCCCAGTAGTTCACCTGGCCTTCAAGCAGCGGTTTTGGCGTGCTGGCTGTCAGATAGGTTTGCAGGTCCGGTTGTTTCTCGCTTGGCAGGTTCATATAACCCGTCAGGCTTTGTGACAGCAGGCCGAGGTCGGTCAGACCCTGAATGTTGGAGTGACCGCGCAGGGCGTTCACGCCGCCGCCTGCCATCCCCATGTTGCCGAGCAGCAGCTGAACCATCGCCATGGTACGGATGTTCTGCGCACCAATGGAGTGTTGCGTCCAGCCGAGGGCATACAGGAACGACGCGGTTTTGTCTTTCGCGCTGGTTTCGGCGATAAGCTCGCAGACCTTCAGGAAGTCAGCCTTTGGCGTACCACAGATGTTCTCAACAACGTCCGGCGTATAGCGAGAAACGTGCTCTTTCAGCAGGTTCCACACGCAGCGCGGGTGTTGCAGGGTGGTGTCGCGCTTCGCAAAGCCGTTCTCGTCCAGCTCGTAGTTCCAGCTGGTTTTGTCGTACTTGCGTTTTTCGGCGTCGTAACCGCTGAACAGGCCATCTTCGAAGTGGTAATCCTCACGCACGATCAGGCTGGCGTTGGTATAGGCTTCGGTGTATTCGCGGTTGTATTTTTCGTTAGTCATCAGGTACAGCAATACGCCTGACAGGAAAGTGATGTCAGTACCTGAACGAATAGGGGTGTAGAAATCCGCCACTGACGCTGTACGCGTAAAGCGGGGATCGATCACAATCAGTTTCGCACCGTTGTGGATTTTGGCTTCCATCGCCCAGCGGAACCCGACAGGGTGCGCTTCAGCGGCGTTACCGCCCATCACCACAATGAGGTTGGCGTTCTTGATGTCGACCCAGTGGTTGGTCATCGCACCGCGACCAAATGTTGGAGCAAGACTTGCTACCGTTGGTCCGTGTCAGACACGCGCCTGGTTGTCGACCGCGAGCATACCGAGTGCGCGCGTGAATTTCTGAGTTAAATAGCCGGTTTCGTTACTGGAAGCCGATGCACACAGCATCCCGGTGGAGAGCCAGCGGTTGACCGTCACGCCGTCGGCGTTCTTCGCAATAAAGTTGGCATCGCGGTCTTCTTTAATCAGTTTAGCGATGCGGTCAAATGCTTCTTCCCAGCTGATTTGCTGCCATTTATCAGAGCCAGGCGCGCGATATTCCGGGAATTTCAGACGGCTTTCGGAGTGGATAAAGTCCACCAGACCGGCCCCTTTCGGGCACAGCGCGCCGCGGTTGACCGGGTGGTCCGGGTCGCCTTCGATGTGGAAGATAGACGCTTTGGCGTTTTTAGCACCGTCGCCGAGGCTATACATTAACAGCCCGCAACCGACAGAGCAGTACGTACAGGTATTACGGGTTTCACGGGTGCGCAGCAGTTTATACTGCCGCGTTTCCGCCAGCGCTACGCCAGGCGCAAAGCCCAGTGCCGCTGCCGTGGTGCCTGCCATACCGCCAGCGCAGATCTTAAAGAACTGCCTTCTGCTGACCTGCATGGGTCACTCCTTGTTTCGACATTGCTTACATATGTAGTTTTGACTTCGCGGTTGAATAATGACCGCAAAGGAGAAAAATTTGCGTTAATCCCTCATTTCTCCGGGGGATATCACCAGAATACCACAATGTCGGTACGCCTGTTCCAATGGCGTTAATACAAAGTGAACGTATTATCACCGTGTTGATTATAAAGTGTGATATCAATCACACTATTAACCCCACATGTTACAGGGGTGTAGCATGGCGCCGGTTGCACCTCTCCAGAATGAGTAGGTAAACTTGAGGCGGTTGGATGCTGAAAAGTTGATCCATACTATGCGTAAGGCCTGCGGTTTATGCTGCAATAGCAGGCTCACCTCCGTGGTTGTTCAGGAAAACCGTTGTGTCTAAACAAAACCGTGCTACCCACTCGTCACCGCTGCCAGCAGGCATTGTGGAGCTGTCGGTACATCGACCCCCTCACATTACCCACGCCACGCCCGATTTTCTGGCGGAAGAAGTCCCCGTCGCTCTGGTGTACAACGGCATCTCGCACGTTGTGATGATGGCGTCGCCAAAAGATCTTGAACTGTTCGCCATCGGGTTTTCGCTCTCGGAAGGCATCATTGCGCATCCGCAGGACATTTACGGCATGGATGTGGTTCAGGCCTGCAACGGTCTGGAAGTGCAGATCGAACTCTCCAGCCGTCGCTTTATGGGGCTGAAGGAGCGTCGTCGCGCGTTGGCCGGGCGAACAGGGTGCGGCGTCTGTGGCGTTGAGCAACTGAACGATATCGGCAAACCGGTCGCGCCGCTGCCCTTTACGCAGACCTTCAATCTGGCCAACCTCGACCACGCGCTTGCCCACCTCAACGACGTGCAGCCCATCGGTCAGTTGAGCGGCTGTACGCATGCGGCGGCATGGGTTCTGCCATCAGGCGACATCGCCGGGGGGCATGAAGACGTGGGACGTCACGTGGCACTGGATAAACTGATGGGGCGTCGGGCGCGGGAGAGCGATCTCTGGCAGCAGGGCGCAGCGCTGGTTTCCAGCCGCGCCAGCTACGAGATGGTGCAAAAATCTGCAATGTGCGGTGTCGAAATCCTGTTTGCGGTCTCGGCGGCGACGACGCTGGCGGTAGAGGTGGCAGAGCGTTGTAACCTGACGCTGGTCGGGTTCTGCAAGCCGGGAAGGGCGACAATTTATACCCATCCGCAGCGATTAATTGTTGATCAGTAATTTTGAATGATAATAGCAAATCCTTCCGCTTTTCGTTGTCGGCTATGAGGTCTAGTATTTATCTCATCAAGGCACGGTGCCTTACCTAAACAACTTAACGAAAGGGTTTATATCATGAAAAGCATCAAAACTTTTGTCGCTGTAATCGCTCTGGCTGCTTCATTCGGTTCTTTCGCTGCACAAACTGTTACCGCCTCTGCCTCCACGCTGGATGGCGCAGAAGCGAAAATCGCTGCTCAGGCTCAGGAAGCGGGCGCGTCCTCTTACAAAATTACTCAGGCATTCTCTGGTAACCGCGTACATATGACCGCGGAACTGAACAAATAAGTTGTGTTGCCACTGTCCCTTGCTCTTCGGAGCGGGGACAGGTGTAAACATAAAGCCATCCTGCCTCTTGCTTGCAAAGGCGATATCTCCTCTCCCTTCTCAATTGTTATTCCTGTTTAGCGCTCATCGTTAAATAACTCTCTTAAATAATTCATCAGATAAGATTGTCGTTAACATAATTCTCTTCAATGCTTTTAAGCCACTGGTGTTATTTATATTCATGCGTCAAATCATTGATCTTAATAGTTAAGGAATTCCTCAGGTCTAAATCCTAAAGATGGGTCAGACAATTGATAGCGGTTATTGATGCTGGTATTTTCCGGCAATTAATATTGCTTATCGATACCCTCGGCCAAATGTTGGCATTTGGCTTTCTTTTGTATTTCACCTTAATAAGGAAATTGAATGAACGCATTGATCAAAAAAGGAATGCTGGTTACAGCGTTAGCCATGTCGGTTAATACAGCTATGGCTGCACAAAGCATTGATATTAAAGTAACAGGTAAAATCCTTCCATCCTCATGCACTCCAGCCTTCCCAAGCGGTGGCGGTGTGGCTGACTTTGGTACCATGAAGGTTGCCTCACTCAACTCAACCAGCATGACCCCGCTGACGGAAATGAAAGAAATTCCTGTTGCCATTACCTGTGAAGAAGCCACGCGTGTTGCTGTGAAGTTTACCGATTCGCGTGATGACTCTTCACCCACTGAAAACGTCGTAATGGGTAATGGCTTTACCGGTTCGCCATCTACTGTGTTTGGTCTGGGAATGTATAACGATAAAAAAATTGGTGCCTATGCATTAGCGTTATTCCGTACTCAAGGTGCAAACACTAACAGTAATGGTGACCCGCTTTATCCATTGGCGAGTATAGATGGAGGAAAAGGCTGGGTTGTTAGAGGCGCCGACTATATGCAAATCAACAGTGACAATTCTGAAATTTATGCCTTTACTTCAGATAAAACGAGTGGCGCGCCTTCTGCAGAAAGCAAGATCAACTTTAAGGTTGCTGTGAGCGCCACAATCAACCCAACCAACGATTTAAACGTCACGGATGAAGTGACGCTGGACGGTTTAACCAACGTTGAGCTGGTTTATCTCTGATTATCACATCGCTGATAATTCACCGCTCCTCAATTCAGGTTATGGGAGCATTATTCATCAATATAGTGCCAAGGAAATTAGATGAGCGCTCTAATCAAAAAAACAATGCTGGTTACCGTGTTAGCCATGTCGGTTAATACAGCTATGGCTGCACAAGGCATTGATATTAAAGTAACAGGTAAAATCCTTCCATCATCATGCACCCCAGCCTTCCCAAGCGGCGGCGGTGTGGCTGACTTCGGTACCATGAAAGTGGCCTCTCTCAATTCGACAAGTGCGACCCCGCTGACGGAAATGAAAGAAATACCCGTTACCATCACCTGTGAAGAAGCCACGCGTGTTGCGGTGAAGTTTACCGATTCGCGTGACGACTCTTCCCCAACAGATCTTATCACGATGAAGACGTTATATGGCTCCCCAACGTTTACCTTTGGTCTGGGAATGTATAACGATAAAAAAATTGGTGCCTATGCCTTAGCGTTATTACGCACTCAAGGTGCTAATACTAACGATGCGGGTGACTCACTTTATCCGATGTTGAGTTCTGATGGGGGTAACGGCTGGGAATATAGAGGTAATGACTATCTGCAAATCACCAGTGATAACAGTGAAATTTATGGATTTGGTACGGAGCGCTCTAGTGGTGTACTTTCAGCACAAAGTAAAATCAACTTTAAGGTTGCTGTTGAAGCCTCAATTAACCCAACCAACGATTTAAACGTCACGGATGAAGTGACGCTGGACGGTTTAACCAGCGTTGAGCTGGTTTACCTCTGATTATCACAGTGCTGATAATTCACTGCTCCTCTGATTAGGGGAGCAGTCTCCATCAATATTAACGGACTAATATTATGATTCTCTCTAAAAAAACGTTGTTCTGCGTTTGCCTCTTTTCGTCGTTGCAGACATTTGCCGCCGGTATGGTGCCAGATACTTCCCTGCTGTTGATTAACGAAGACGAGCGGGGAGCGAGCATGGATGTGAAAAATAGCGACGATACCGCCCAGCTTCTTTATACCCGTATTGTCGATTTACCGGACGATCCCACACCCGGTGTTATTGTCACTCAACCGGTGGTACGTGTAAATGCCGGTAAAACGCAGCGTGTCCGCTTTGTATTAAAAGACAGCGCGGAAAAATTAAAAACAGAACACTTAAAACGCGTCATTTTTTCCACTATTCCGCAACGAGAGCAGAATAAAGTGAAAATGGTGTTCAGCCAGAATCTCCCGGTCATTATTCACCCGGCGGGTCTCGACGTGAATATGGAGCCGTGGAAAGATCTGCGCTGGCAGATTAAAAATGGCAACCTGACGGTGGTAAACGATACGCCTTATGTGGTGCGTATGGAGCAAAACGCCACATTATTACCGTCACGAATTAAGGTCAAATTCGATAAAAGCTATATTCTTCCCGGCCAGACGATGATAGCGACGTCAGAAAACAAAATATCCGGGCAGAATAACAAAGTAGAAATGTACCCTGCTACCCGCTTTGGCTATAAAGCCAGTTCTTACGTTGCTGAAGTAAAATAATAATACCCGACGGAGTGGCCATGAATATTTCCCCCTGTAAAACAGGCGTGCTGGCATTTTGCCTGAGTGCGGTGGCATTCGGAATTCGTGCAGAAATTCTGCCAACGGCAGCGCCCACTATGGAGCTGGCAAGAGCGTTTTTCGATACCCAGGCGTTAAAAGAAAATGGCCTCGATCCGGCTATTGCTGACTATTATGCCGTCGCCCCGCGATTCATGCCGGGTTACCATAATGTCACCGTGCTGATTAACGGCAAAAAGCGCGGCATTATGCCCGTGAAATTTAATGATGAAGGTCTTCCGTGTATTGATGGGGAATTTCTGGACGCCGCCGGGTTATATAAAAAACTCAAGCGTGAAACGTGCCCTTCAATTCACCAGTACTGGAAAAACGCAACGGTCGTCACTTCTCCAGACGTAGACGAAATTTCACTGGTTGTTCCGCCGGAGGCCATTAACCCGGAAAGTGGCCGCCAGGTGGCTGACGTGCGTGGCGGACGCGCGGCTATGCTGAACTACTCCATGTTTGGCACCCATTACGACTTTGATGGTGATAAGTCCGATCGCTTTCAGTCTTCGTTTGAATTTGGCTTTAACGCAGGCGACTGGATTGTGCGCAGTTCGCAGTTTATCAGCGACGGCAGCGGCATGTCGTTCGAGAGCGACTCGCTCTACACCTATGCACAGCGCACTTTTACCGACTACGGCGTGATGGTGCAGGGGGGGCAAATTAACATCGCCAACAGCCGCTTCAGTATCCCCGGCATCTATGGCGTACAGATGATGCCGGATAACGCTCTCCTGCCGGGCTACAGCAGCGGTATTGAGGTGAGTGGTATTGCCCGCAACGCCCAGGCGCGCGTGGACATTCGCCAGGGTGGACAGCTGATCTTCTCCACGCTGGTGCCTGCCGGGCCGTTCACCTTAAGCGATGTGCCGGTTGCTAACCTGAACACGGATTTAAAGGTCACGGTGACAGAAACCGACGGCAGCGAAAGCCATTTTACGGTTTCCGCCAGCACCTTCCGTAGCAACCACGTGGGCCGCGCGCCGGGGTTTTCACTGGCCGTCGGGCGTGCAGAGGACATGGAGACAAACTTTACGCAGCCGTGGATTGTCGCCGCATCAAACGGCTGGTCCATTAACAACCGGATGAACTTTCTCGCCGGCATGGTGATGGCAGATAACCACTATTACGGTTTCTCCGCCAACATTGACACCGTGCCGATGCAGCATATGTATGCCTCGCTGGGTTTTCTCGGCTCCATTGATAACCTCTCGCAAACCGACGGTAACAAAACCACGCTGGATCTCGGCTACGCCTTACCGTGGGGGCTCGGCCTGTCCCTTGGCGGGAGCTACGGTACGCCGAAGTATCGTGAAATGCAGGAGTTATACAGCGATGACGATGACTACTCGACCACGAAATACGACACCAACGTTGGCGTGAGCTGGTCGAACCCGACGCTGGGCCGTTTCTCTCTGAGCTATTACAACAACCAGACCTGGAACAGCGAATACGACAGCCGCCGCATCATTTCGTCATGGTCGCGGTCGTTCCGCTATTTTAACGTCAGCGTAAACTGGGAATCAGACATCAGCCACGGTGATAAGTACACCAGCGACAGCGATATGTTTTATGTGAACGTCTCTGTGCCTCTGGGCCGCACCGGCGTGTCCACCAACAGCTGGTACCGTGAAAACGAGGGCAAAGCCTCTTACGGGACCCGCGCCATGGGGTCATTTAACGATGAAAACACCTACACGGTGGGCGTCTCTAAGGATCACGATGACAGCGTAACCAACTGGGATGGTTCGCTGAACAGTAACCTGCACTACACCACGCTCGCGTTGGGGATTGGCGGTGACAATGAAAGTAACCGTAACTCCTCGATCGCACTGAGCGGCGGTATTGTCGCGCACGGTGATGGCGTCACCTTCTCACCTTATCCGGTAACAGATACCTATGCGGTAGTGGCGCTGGACAAGCCCGTTGCCGGGGTGGCGATAGGTACCCCGCGCGGTAACGTCTGGACGGACAAATGGGGCAGAGCGGTTGTGCCCGCCCTGACACCGTTTAGCGAAAGTACGGTTGAAATAGATACCCAAAGCCTGCCGGGCAATGTGGACGTCAGCAACGGTCATGCGTCGCTGAAGGCCTCCCACGGAGCATTTGCTCACTGGAAGTTCACCACGCTGAGCCAGCGCCGCGTGCTGCTGAATATTACGCGCGCGGACGGCACGCCGTTACCGAAAGGCGTCTCTGTCGTGAATGGGAAAGGGGAGTACATCACCTCTGCACCGGAAGACGGCATCATTTTCCTGAATGATATTTCCGCCAGCCAGACGCTGTATGCGAAGCAGGATACTGGCCGTTGCACGCTGAGTTTCACCTTGCCGGAAGCGGATCCCACTCAATTCTACGAGGAGATAAACGGAATCTATGGTCACTCCCGTTTTTGCAACACCGATTTTGACGACAAGTTGGCTTGCTTGAATCTATCCGGCGTCTGAATGGGATTTTATTCC
>NZ_JBLKBZ010000034.1:0-26510 GCF_047530935.1 Enterobacter sp. 03-F-07-AD-ECC
ACAGTTCTACTTCCGTACAACTGACGTGACCGGTACCATCGAACTGCCAGAAGGCGTAGAGATGGTAATGCCAGGCGACAACATCAAGATGGTTGTGACTCTGATCCACCCAATCGCGATGGACGACGGTCTGCGTTTCGCAATCCGTGAAGGCGGCCGTACCGTTGGCGCGGGCGTTGTTGCTAAAGTTCTGGGCTAATTAATTATCCCCGAATAAAAAAAGGACGCTTCGGCGTCCTTTTTTGTTTTCTTAGCGTGTGTACTTGTCACAAATTTTCGCATTTTTTGTTTGCTCCCGCCCCGTATACTGGCGTTTGTGCTATTGTAATCATAACCATTCTCACTTACACTTTGCGCATATTTTGAACGGGAGTCTTTATGTACGTTTGTTTATGTAATGGTGTGAGTGACAAAAAAATACGTCAGGCCGTTCGCCAGTTTCAGCCACAGTCCTTCCAGCAACTTCGCAAGTTTGTTCCAGTGGGAAATCAATGCGGTAAATGCGTACGCGCAGCGCGTGAAATCATGCAGGATGAACTGATGCAGATCCCGGAATACAAAGAGATCGCGTAAGCGCCCATCTTTTTTTTGACATCCCTGTAGCCCGATCTACGCTTCAATGAGTGGAAGCGGAGGGACTATATAATGAAAGGTGATGTTAAAATCATAAGTTATCTCAATAAATTATTGGGAAATGAGCTTGTCGCAATCAATCAGTATTTTCTCCATGCGAGAATGTTTAAAAACTGGGGCCTCATGCGCCTCAACGACGTTGAGTATCACGAATCCATCGATGAGATGAAACATGCCGATAAATATATCGAGCGTATTTTATTTCTCGAAGGCATCCCCAACCTGCAGGACCTCGGTAAACTCGGCATCGGTGAAGATGTTGAAGAGATGCTGCGATCCGATCTCAGACTTGAACTTGAAGGCGCAAAAGACCTTCGCGAAGCTATTGCCTACGCAGACAGCGTCCATGACTACGTTAGCCGCGATATGATGATCCAGATTCTGGCCGATGAAGAAGGGCATATCGACTGGCTGGAAACCGAGCTGGATCTCATTGGCAAAATTGGCCTGCAAAACTATCTCCAGTCGCAGATTAAAGTGGAAGATTAACCAGCGTCTGCCAACCTACACATAAACCCGCTGCCGCCAGAAATGGCCCAAAAGGCAGTGGGTTTTTTAATGTCCGTCTGGCAGGGTTGAACAACGAAGTCATAAGAAGGTAGAGCAGCGCCAATAGTGCGGCAACCAGTGCCAGTTCGGGTAACACGCACCAACCATGCCATGCACCGAGCGCTGAAAGATACTTCACATCGCCATAGCCCATCCCTTCACGGCGAAATATTAGCCGATAACCCCAGTAGATCATGGCAAAGCCGACATACCCTGCCATCGCCCCGACCACTGCGCCAGGCAGAAAATCAGGGTGAAGACAGAGTTGATAGAGCAAACCAGCCCATAACAGGGGACAGAGATATTTATCAGGGAGAATGCCTGAGCGAATATCTTCACGCACCAGTAAACATGAGAGAACAAAATAGATGAGCAGGAAGGGGAGGAGAGTAAGCATGAACGAAACCTCAAGGTGAATTTCAGCGCATACTCTCCACACCACGAATGCCTGGCAATAGCCAAAAAATGTAATTGCGTAGTGGTTTCATAAGAACAGAAGAAAGGGGACGGATTGCAGAAAATAGTGCGAGGCCTTACGCAAGGTACACCTTTAGCGCTTAAATTCTAAACGGCACTTGCGTCTTGCCCAGATTTACGTATAATGCGCGGGCTTGTCGTAATTGACGGCGGGTTCAATCTGAACCGGAGTGACTCATTTTGTTACTCAACAATGCTCCCAATTGGGGAGCTACGTAAGAACGGTTACACTCTCCCATCAATCGTAATGGGTTTGAGGAGTAATCATTTTCGTTTATAAAATAATTGGAGCTCTGGTCTCATGCAGAACCAAAGAATCCGTATCCGCCTTAAAGCGTTTGATCATCGTCTGATCGATCAATCAACCGCGGAAATCGTCGAGACTGCTAAGCGCACTGGTGCGCAAGTCCGTGGTCCGATCCCGCTGCCGACCCGCAAAGAGCGCTTCACCGTTCTGATCTCCCCGCACGTGAACAAAGACGCGCGTGATCAGTACGAAATCCGCACTCACAAGCGTCTGGTTGACATCGTTGAGCCAACTGAGAAAACCGTTGATGCTCTGATGCGTCTGGATCTGGCTGCCGGTGTAGACGTGCAGATCAGCCTGGGTTAATCAGGTCATCGAGCGATTGAGAGGTTGAAACAATGATTGGTTTAGTCGGTAAAAAAGTGGGTATGACCCGCATCTTCACTGAAGATGGCGTTTCTATCCCAGTAACCGTAATCGAAGTTGAAGCAAACCGCGTTACTCAGGTTAAAGATCTGGCTAACGATGGCTACCGCGCTATTCAGGTTACCACTGGTGCTAAAAAAGCTAACCGTGTAACCAAACCAGAAGCGGGTCACTTCGCTAAAGCTGGCGTTGAAGCTGGCCGTGGTCTGTGGGAATTCCGTCTTGCTGAAGGCGAAGAGTTCACCGTAGGTCAGGACATTAGCGTTGAGCTGTTTGCTGACGTTAAAAAAGTTGACGTAACCGGTACCTCTAAAGGTAAAGGTTTTGCTGGTACCGTTAAGCGCTGGAACTTCCGTACCCAGGACGCTACTCACGGTAACTCCTTGTCTCACCGCGTTCCGGGTTCTATCGGTCAGAACCAGACTCCGGGCAAAGTGTTCAAAGGCAAGAAAATGGCAGGTCAGCTGGGCAACGAACGTGTAACTGTTCAGAGCCTGGACGTAGTACGTGTTGACGCTGAGCGCAACCTGCTGCTGGTTAAAGGTGCGGTCCCGGGTGCAACCGGTAGCGACCTGATCGTTAAACCAGCTGTGAAGGCGTAAGGGGATAGCAATGGAATTAGTATTGAAAGACGCGCAGAGCGCGCTGACTGTTTCCGAAACTACCTTCGGTCGTGATTTCAACGAAGCGCTGGTTCACCAGGTTGTTGTTGCTTATGCAGCTGGTGCTCGTCAGGGTACTCGTGCTCAGAAGACTCGTGCTGAAGTAACTGGTTCTGGCAAAAAGCCATGGCGCCAGAAAGGTACCGGCCGTGCGCGTTCAGGTTCTATCAAGAGCCCGATCTGGCGTTCAGGTGGCGTGACCTTCGCTGCGCGTCCACAGGACCACAGTCAAAAAGTTAACAAAAAGATGTACCGCGGCGCGCTGAAAAGCATCCTGTCCGAGCTGGTACGTCAGGATCGTCTGATCGTTGTCGAGAAGTTCTCTGTAGAAGCGCCTAAAACTAAGCTGCTGGCACAGAAACTGAAAGACATGGCTCTGGAAGATGTGCTGATCATCACCGGTGAGCTGGACGAGAACCTGTTCCTGGCCGCGCGCAACCTGCACAAGGTTGACGTACGCGACGCGACTGGTATCGACCCGGTTAGCCTGATCGCCTTCGACAAAGTCGTAATGACTGCTGATGCTGTTAAGCAAGTTGAGGAGATGCTGGCATGATTCGTGAAGAACGTCTGCTGAAGGTGCTGCGCGCACCGCACGTTTCTGAAAAAGCGTCTACTGCGATGGAAAAAACAAACACCATCGTTCTCAAAGTTGCTAAAGACGCGACCAAAGCAGAGATCAAAGCTGCTGTGCAGAAACTGTTTGAAGTCGAAGTCGAAGTCGTTAACACCCTGGTAGTTAAAGGGAAAGTTAAACGTCACGGACAGCGTATCGGTCGTCGTAGCGACTGGAAAAAAGCTTACGTCACCCTGAAAGAAGGCCAGAACCTGGACTTCGTTGGCGGCGCTGAGTAAGTCGGAGGAGTAATACAATGGCAGTTGTTAAATGTAAACCGACATCTCCGGGTCGTCGCCACGTAGTTAAAGTGGTTAACCCTGAGCTGCACAAGGGCAAACCTTTTGCTCCGTTGCTGGAAAAAAACAGCAAATCCGGTGGTCGTAACAACAATGGCCGTATCACCACTCGTCACATCGGTGGTGGCCACAAGCAGGCTTATCGTATTGTTGACTTCAAACGCAACAAAGACGGTATCCCAGCAGTTGTTGAGCGTCTTGAGTACGATCCGAACCGTTCCGCGAACATCGCGCTGGTTCTGTACAAAGACGGCGAACGCCGTTACATCCTGGCCCCTAAAGGCCTGAAAGCTGGCGACCAGATTCAGTCTGGCGTTGATGCTGCAATCAAAGCAGGCAACACCCTGCCGATGCGCAATATCCCGGTTGGTTCTACCGTTCATAACGTAGAAATGAAACCAGGTAAAGGCGGTCAGCTGGCGCGTTCCGCGGGTACTTACGTTCAGATCGTTGCGCGTGACGGTGCTTATGTCACCCTGCGTCTGCGTTCTGGTGAAATGCGTAAAGTCGAAGCAGACTGCCGCGCTACTCTGGGCGAAGTTGGCAATGCTGAGCATATGCTGCGCGTTCTGGGTAAAGCTGGTGCTGCACGCTGGCGTGGTGTTCGTCCTACCGTTCGCGGTACTGCGATGAACCCAGTAGACCACCCACATGGTGGTGGTGAAGGTCGTAACTTTGGTAAGCACCCGGTAACTCCGTGGGGCGTTCAGACCAAAGGTAAGAAGACCCGCAGCAACAAGCGTACTGATAAATTTATCGTACGTCGCCGTAGCAAATAATTTTAGAGGATAAGCCATGCCACGTTCTCTCAAGAAAGGTCCTTTTATTGACCTGCACTTGCTGAAGAAGGTAGAGAAAGCGGTGGAAAGCGGAGACAAGAAGCCCCTGCGCACTTGGTCCCGTCGTTCAACGATCTTTCCTAACATGATCGGTTTGACCATCGCTGTCCATAATGGTCGTCAGCACGTTCCAGTCTTTGTTACCGACGAAATGGTTGGTCACAAACTGGGTGAATTCGCACCGACTCGTACTTATCGCGGCCACGCTGCTGATAAAAAAGCGAAGAAGAAATAAGGTAGGAGGAAGAGATGGAAACTTTAGCTCAACATCGCCATGCTCGTTCTTCTGCACAGAAGGTTCGCCTTGTTGCTGACCTGATTCGCGGTAAGAAAGTGTCGCAGGCCCTGGACATCCTGACCTATACCAACAAGAAAGCTGCGGTATTGGTCAAGAAAGTACTGGAATCTGCCATTGCTAACGCTGAACACAACGATGGCGCTGACATCGACGATCTGAAAGTCGCGAAAATTTTCGTAGATGAAGGCCCAAGCATGAAGCGCATTATGCCGCGTGCGAAAGGTCGTGCAGATCGCATCCTGAAGCGCACCAGCCACATTACTGTGGTTGTGTCCGATCGCTGAGACTCTGGAGACTAGCAATGGGTCAGAAAGTACATCCTAATGGTATTCGCCTGGGTATTGTAAAACCATGGAACTCTACCTGGTTTGCGAACACCAAAGAATTCGCTGACAACCTGGACAGCGATTTTAAAGTACGTCAGTACCTGACGAAGGAACTGGCTAAAGCGTCTGTATCTCGTATCGTTATCGAGCGTCCAGCTAAGAGCATCCGTGTGACTATTCACACTGCTCGTCCTGGCATCGTTATCGGTAAGAAAGGCGAAGACGTAGAAAAACTGCGCAAGGTCGTAGCGGATATCGCTGGCGTTCCTGCACAGATCAATATCGCTGAAGTTCGTAAGCCTGAACTGGACGCTAAATTGGTTGCTGACAGCATCACTTCTCAGCTGGAACGTCGTGTTATGTTCCGTCGTGCTATGAAGCGTGCTGTACAGAACGCAATGCGTCTGGGCGCTAAAGGTATCAAAGTTGAAGTTAGCGGCCGTCTGGGCGGCGCGGAAATCGCACGTACCGAATGGTACCGTGAAGGTCGCGTACCGCTGCACACTCTGCGTGCTGACATCGACTACAACACCTCTGAAGCGCACACCACTTACGGTGTAATCGGCGTTAAGGTATGGATCTTCAAAGGTGAGATCCTGGGTGGTATGGCTGCTGTTGAACAACCGGAAAAACCGGCTGCTCAACCTAAAAAGCAGCAGCGTAAAGGCCGTAAATAAGGAGCGTCGCTGATGTTACAACCAAAGCGTACAAAATTCCGTAAAGTGCACAAAGGCCGCAACCGTGGTCTGGCGCAGGGTACGGATGTTAGCTTCGGCACTTTCGGTCTGAAAGCTGTTGGCCGTGGTCGTCTGACTGCACGTCAGATCGAAGCAGCACGTCGTGCAATGACCCGTGCAGTTAAGCGTCAAGGTAAGATCTGGATCCGTGTATTCCCGGACAAACCGATCACCGAGAAGCCGCTGGAAGTTCGTATGGGTAAAGGTAAAGGTAACGTGGAGTACTGGGTTGCCTTGATCCAACCGGGCAAAGTCCTGTATGAAATGGACGGTGTTCCGGAAGAGCTGGCCCGTGAAGCCTTCGGCCTGGCAGCAGCGAAACTGCCTATCAAAACCACCTTTGTAACTAAGACGGTGATGTAATGAAAGCAAAAGAGCTGCGTGAAAAGAGCGTTGAAGAGCTGAACGCTGAGCTGCTGAACCTGCTGCGCGAGCAGTTCAACCTGCGTATGCAGGCTGCAAGTGGCCAGCTGCAACAGACCCACCTGCTGAAGCAAGTGCGTCGCAATGTTGCACGCGTTAAGACTTTACTGACTGAGAAGGCGGGTGCGTAATGACCGATAAAATCCGTACTCTGCAAGGTCGTGTTGTTAGCGACAAAATGGAGAAATCCATCGTTGTTGCTATCGAACGCATTGTGAAACACCCGATCTACGGTAAATTCATCAAGCGTACGACCAAACTGCACGTACATGACGAGAACAACGAATGTGGTATCGGCGACAAGGTTGAAATCCGTGAATGCCGTCCACTGTCCAAGACTAAGTCCTGGACGCTGGTTCGCGTTGTAGAGAAAGCGGTTCTGTAATACAGTACCCGTTCTCGATACGAATAAACGGCTCAGCGATGAGCCGTTTATTTTTTCTACCCATATTGCAGAAGCGGTGTTATAATGCCGCGCCCTCGATATGGGGCTTTTTAACGGCTCTGATTTTAGAGTCTCAGGTAGTAGTTGACATTAGCGGAGCACTAAAATGATCCAAGAACAGACTATGCTGAACGTCGCCGACAACTCCGGTGCACGTCGCGTAATGTGTATCAAGGTTCTGGGTGGCTCGCACCGTCGCTACGCAGGCGTAGGCGACATCATCAAGATCACCATCAAAGAAGCAATTCCACGTGGTAAGGTCAAAAAAGGTGATGTGCTGAAAGCGGTAGTGGTGCGCACCAAGAAGGGTGTTCGTCGCCCTGACGGTTCTGTCATTCGCTTCGATGGTAATGCATGCGTTATTTTGAACAATAACAGCGAGCAGCCAATCGGCACGCGTATCTTTGGGCCGGTAACTCGTGAACTTCGTACTGAGAAGTTCATGAAAATTATCTCTCTGGCACCAGAAGTACTCTAAGGAGCGAATCATGGCAGCGAAAATCCGTCGTGATGACGAAGTTATCGTGTTAACCGGTAAAGATAAAGGTAAACGCGGTAAAGTAAAAAATGTCCTGTCTTCCGGCAAGGTCATTGTTGAAGGTATCAACCTGGTTAAGAAACATCAGAAGCCGGTTCCGGCCCTGAACCAACCAGGCGGCATCGTTGAAAAAGAAGCTGCTATTCAGGTTTCTAACGTTGCAATCTTCAATGCGGCAACCGGCAAGGCTGACCGTGTAGGCTTTAGATTCGAAGACGGCAAAAAAGTCCGTTTCTTCAAGTCTAACAGCGAAACTATCAAGTAATTTGGAGTAGTACGATGGCGAAACTGCATGATTACTACAAAGACGAAGTAGTTAAGAAACTCATGACTGAGTTTAACTACAATTCTGTCATGCAAGTCCCTCGGGTCGAGAAGATCACCCTGAACATGGGTGTTGGTGAAGCGATCGCTGACAAGAAACTGCTGGATAACGCAGCAGCTGACCTGACAGCAATCTCCGGTCAAAAACCGCTGATCACCAAAGCACGCAAATCAGTTGCAGGCTTCAAAATCCGTCAGGGCTATCCGATCGGCTGTAAAGTAACTCTGCGTGGCGAACGCATGTGGGAGTTCTTTGAGCGCCTGATCACTATTGCTGTACCTCGTATCCGTGACTTCCGTGGCCTGTCCGCTAAGTCATTCGACGGTCGTGGTAACTACAGCATGGGTGTCCGTGAGCAGATCATCTTCCCAGAAATCGACTACGATAAAGTCGACCGCGTGCGTGGTTTGGATATTACCATTACCACTACTGCGAAATCTGACGAAGAAGGCCGTGCTCTGCTGGCTGCCTTTGACTTCCCGTTCCGCAAGTAAGGTAGGGTTACTGAATGGCTAAGCAATCAATGAAAGCACGCGAAGTAAAACGCGTAGCTTTAGCTGATAAATTCTTCGCTAAACGCGCTGAACTGAAAGCGATCATCTCTGATGTGAACGCTTCCGACGAAGATCGTTGGAACGCAGTTCTCAAGCTGCAAACTCTGCCGCGTGATTCCAGCCCGTCTCGTCAGCGTAACCGCTGCCGTCAAACAGGTCGTCCACATGGTTATGTGGGCAAGTTCGGGTTGAGCCGTATTAAGCTGCGTGAAGCCGCCATGCGCGGTGAAGTGCCAGGCTTGAAAAAGGCTAGCTGGTAATTGTCACCAATTGAATCACGGGAGTAAAGACAGATGAGCATGCAAGATCCGATCGCGGATATGCTGACCCGTATCCGTAACGGTCAGGCCGCGAATAAAGCTGCGGTCACCATGCCTTCCTCCAAGCTGAAAGTGGCAATCGCCAACGTGCTGAAGGACGAAGGTTTTATTGAAGATTTTAAAGTTGAAGGCGACACCAAGCCGGAACTGGAAGTGACTCTTAAGTACTTCCAGGGTAAAGCTGTTGTAGAAAGCATTCAGCGTGTCAGCCGCCCAGGTCTGCGCATCTATAAGAAAAAAGATGAGCTGCCAAAAGTTATGGCCGGTCTGGGTATCGCAGTTGTTTCTACCTCTAAAGGTGTTATGACTGATCGTGCAGCGCGCCAGGCTGGTCTTGGCGGCGAAATTATCTGCTACGTAGCCTAATCGGAGGAAAAAATGTCTCGTGTTGCTAAAGCACCGGTCGTTGTTCCTGCCGGCGTTGATGTAAAAATCAACGGTCAGGTTATTACGATCAAAGGTAAAAACGGCGAGCTGACTCGTACTCTCAACGATGCTGTTGAAGTTAAACATGCAGATAATGCTCTGACCTTCGGTCCGCGTGATGGTTACGCAGACGGCTGGGCTCAGGCTGGTACCGCGCGTGCCCTGCTGAACTCAATGGTTATCGGTGTTACCGAAGGCTTCACTAAGAAGCTGCAGCTGGTTGGTGTAGGTTATCGTGCAGCGATCAAAGGGAATGCAGTAGGCCTGTCTCTGGGCTTCTCTCACCCTGTTGAGCATCCGCTGCCGGCCGGTATCACTGCAGAATGTCCAACTCAGACTGAAATCGTGCTGAAAGGCGCTGATAAACAGCTGATTGGCCAGGTTGCAGCAGATCTGCGCGCCTACCGTCGTCCTGAGCCTTATAAAGGCAAGGGTGTTCGTTACGCCGACGAAGTCGTGCGTACCAAAGAGGCTAAGAAGAAGTAAGGTAACACTATGGATAAGAAATCTGCTCGTATCCGTCGTGCGACCCGCGCACGCCGCAAGCTCAAAGAGCTGGGTGCAACTCGCCTGGTGGTACATCGTACCCCGCGTCACATTTACGCACAGGTAATTGCACCGAACGGTTCTGAAGTTCTGGTAGCTGCTTCTACTGTAGAAAAAGCTATCGCAGAACAATTGAAGTACACCGGTAACAAAGACGCTGCTGCAGCTGTAGGTAAAGCTGTTGCTGAACGCGCTCTGGAAAAAGGCATCAGCAATGTATCCTTTGACCGTTCCGGGTTCCAATATCATGGTCGTGTCCAGGCACTGGCAGATGCTGCCCGTGAAGCTGGCCTTCAGTTCTAAGGTAGAGGTGTAAGATGGCTCACATCGAAAAACAAGCTGGCGAACTGCAGGAAAAGCTGATCGCGGTAAACCGCGTATCTAAAACCGTTAAAGGTGGTCGTATTTTCTCCTTCACAGCTCTGACTGTAGTTGGCGATGGTAACGGTCGCGTTGGTTTTGGTTACGGTAAAGCGCGTGAAGTTCCAGCAGCGATCCAGAAAGCGATGGAAAAAGCCCGTCGCAATATGATTAACGTCGCGCTGAACAACGGCACCCTGCAGCACCCAGTTAAAGGTGTTCACACGGGTTCTCGTGTATTCATGCAGCCAGCTTCAGAAGGTACCGGTATTATCGCCGGTGGTGCAATGCGCGCCGTTCTGGAAGTTGCTGGGGTTCATAACGTTCTGGCTAAAGCATACGGTTCCACCAACCCGATCAACGTGGTTCGTGCAACTATTGATGGCCTGGAAAATATGAATTCTCCAGAAATGGTCGCTGCCAAGCGTGGTAAATCCGTTGAAGAAATTCTGGGGTAATTGACCATGGCAAAGACTATTAAAATCACTCAAACCCGCAGTGCAATCGGTCGTCTGCCGAAACACAAGGCAACGCTGCTTGGCCTGGGTCTGCGTCGTATTGGTCATACCGTTGAGCGCGAGGATACTCCTGCTGTTCGCGGTATGGTCAACGCGGTTTACTTCATGGTTAAAGTTGAGGAGTAAGAGATGCGTTTAAATACTCTGTCTCCGGCCGAAGGCTCTAAAAAGGCGGGTAAACGCCTGGGTCGTGGTATCGGTTCTGGCCTCGGCAAAACCGGTGGTCGTGGTCACAAAGGTCAGAACTCTCGTTCTGGCGGTGGCGTACGTCGCGGTTTCGAGGGTGGCCAGATGCCACTGTACCGTCGTCTGCCGAAGTTCGGCTTCACTTCTCGCAAAGCAGCGATCACAGCGGAAGTCCGTCTGTCTGACCTGGCGAAAGTTGAAGGCGGCGTTGTAGACCTGAACACGCTGAAAGCAGCTAACATTATCGGTATCCAGATCGAGTTCGCGAAAGTGATCCTGGCTGGTGAAGTTTCTACTCCGGTAACTGTTCGTGGCCTGCGTGTTACTAAAGGTGCTCGTGCTGCTATCGAAGCTGCTGGCGGTAAAATTGAGGAATAAGTAGCAGATGGCTAAGCAACCGGGATTAGATTTTCAAAGTGCCAAAGGTGGATTTGGTGAGCTGAAACGCAGACTGCTGTTTGTAATCGGCGCGCTGATTGTGTTCCGTATTGGCTCTTTTATTCCGATCCCTGGTATCGATGCCGCTGTACTTGCCAAACTGCTTGAGCAACAGCGAGGCACCATCATTGAAATGTTTAACATGTTCTCTGGTGGTGCTCTCAGCCGTGCTTCTATCTTCGCGCTGGGTATTATGCCGTATATTTCGGCATCCATTATTATCCAGCTGCTGACGGTCGTTCATCCGGCCCTGGCAGAACTGAAGAAAGAAGGGGAGTCTGGACGTCGTAAGATTAGTCAGTACACCCGCTACGGTACTCTGGTGCTGGCAATATTCCAGTCGATCGGTATTGCTACCGGTCTTCCGAATATGCCTGGTATGCAGGGCCTGGTCTTAAACCCAGGCTTTGCATTCTATTTCACCGCTGTTGTTAGTCTGGTCACAGGGACAATGTTCCTGATGTGGCTCGGCGAACAGATCACTGAACGTGGTATCGGTAACGGTATCTCAATCATTATCTTCGCCGGTATTGTTGCGGGTCTCCCGCCAGCCATCGCCCATACTATCGAGCAAGCGCGTCAAGGCGACCTGCACTTCCTCCTGTTGCTGTTGGTTGCAGTATTAGTATTTGCAGTGACGTTCTTTGTTGTCTTCGTTGAACGTGGTCAACGCCGCATTGTGGTGAACTACGCGAAACGTCAGCAGGGTCGTCGTGTCTATGCTGCACAGAGCACACATTTGCCGCTGAAAGTGAATATGGCAGGGGTAATCCCGGCGATCTTCGCTTCCAGTATTATTCTGTTCCCGGCAACCATCGCGTCATGGTTCGGGGGCGGTACTGGTTGGAACTGGCTGACAACAATTTCGCTGTATTTGCAGCCTGGGCAACCACTTTATGTGTTACTCTATGCGTCTGCGATCATCTTCTTCTGTTTCTTCTACACGGCGTTGGTCTTCAACCCGCGTGAAACAGCAGATAACCTGAAGAAGTCCGGTGCATTTGTACCAGGAATTCGTCCGGGAGAGCAAACGGCGAAGTATATCGATAAAGTAATGACTCGCCTGACTTTGGTTGGTGCGCTTTATATTACTTTTATCTGCCTGATCCCGGAGTTCATGCGTGATGCAATGAAAGTACCGTTCTACTTCGGTGGGACCTCACTGCTTATCGTTGTTGTCGTGATTATGGACTTTATGGCTCAAGTGCAAACTCTGATGATGTCCAGTCAGTATGAGTCTGCATTGAAGAAGGCGAACCTGAAAGGCTACGGCCGCTAATTGGTCGCCTGAGAAGTTACGGAGAGTAAAAATGAAAGTTCGTGCTTCCGTCAAGAAATTATGCCGTAACTGCAAAATCGTTAAGCGTGATGGTGTCATCCGTGTGATTTGCAGTGCCGAGCCGAAGCATAAACAGCGCCAAGGCTGATTATTTCGCATATTTTTCTTGCAAAGTTGGGTTGAGCTGGCTAGATTAGCCAGCCAATCTTTTGTATGTCTGTACGTTTCCATTTGAGTATCCTGAAAACGGGCTTTTCAGCATGGTGCGTACATATTAAATAGTAGGAGTGCATAGTGGCCCGTATAGCAGGCATTAACATTCCTGATCAGAAACATGCTGTGATCGCATTAACTTCGATCTACGGCATCGGCAAGACCCGTTCTAAAGCCATCCTGGCTGCAGCGGGTATCGCTGAAGATGTTAAGATCAGTGAGCTGTCTGAAGGACAAATCGACACGCTGCGTGACGAAGTTGCCAAATTTGTCGTTGAAGGTGATCTGCGCCGTGAAATCAGCATGAGCATCAAGCGCCTGATGGATCTTGGTTGCTATCGCGGTTTGCGTCATCGTCGTGGTCTGCCAGTGCGCGGTCAGCGTACTAAGACCAACGCACGTACCCGTAAGGGTCCGCGCAAACCGATCAAGAAATAATCGGGGTGATTGAATAATGGCAAAGGCACCAATTCGTGCACGTAAACGTGTAAGAAAACAAGTCTCTGACGGCGTGGCTCATATCCATGCTTCTTTCAACAACACCATCGTTACTATTACTGATCGTCAGGGTAACGCATTGGGTTGGGCAACAGCCGGTGGTTCCGGTTTCCGTGGTTCTCGCAAATCCACTCCGTTTGCAGCTCAGGTTGCAGCAGAGCGTTGCGCAGAAGCCGTAAAAGAATACGGCATCAAGAATCTGGAAGTTATGGTTAAAGGTCCGGGTCCGGGTCGTGAATCTACTGTTCGCGCTCTGAACGCCGCTGGTTTCCGCATCACTAATATTACTGATGTGACTCCGATCCCTCATAACGGTTGTCGTCCGCCGAAAAAACGTCGCGTATAACGCTCGTTTTTTAGGTTAGTTGGAGATAGAAAATGGCAAGATATTTGGGTCCTAAGCTCAAGCTGAGCCGTCGTGAGGGCACCGACTTATTCCTTAAGTCTGGCGTTCGCGCGATCGATACCAAGTGTAAAATTGAACAAGCTCCTGGCCAGCACGGTGCGCGTAAACCGCGTCTGTCTGACTATGGTGTGCAGTTGCGTGAAAAGCAAAAAGTTCGCCGTATCTACGGTGTGCTGGAGCGTCAGTTCCGTAACTACTATAAAGAAGCAGCACGTCTGAAAGGCAACACAGGTGAAAACCTGCTGGCTCTGCTGGAAGGTCGTCTGGACAACGTTGTATACCGTATGGGCTTCGGCGCTACTCGTGCTGAATCACGCCAGCTGGTTAGCCACAAAGCAATCATGGTAAACGGTCGTGTTGTTAACATCGCTTCTTATCAGGTTAAAGCGAATGACGTTGTTAGCATTCGTGAGAAAGCGAAAAAGCAATCTCGCGTGAAAGCCGCTCTGGAGCTGGCTGAGCAGCGTGAAAAGCCAACCTGGCTGGAAGTTGATGCTGGCAAGATGGAAGGTACGTTCAAGCGTCAGCCAGAACGTTCTGATCTGTCTGCGGACATTAACGAACACCTGATCGTCGAGCTTTACTCCAAGTAAAGCTTAGTACCAAAGAGAGGACACAATGCAGGGTTCTGTGACAGAGTTTCTAAAACCGCGCCTGGTAGATATCGAGCAAGTGAGTTCGACGCACGCCAAGGTGACCCTTGAGCCTTTAGAGCGTGGCTTTGGCCATACTCTGGGTAACGCACTGCGCCGTATTCTGCTCTCATCGATGCCGGGTTGCGCGGTGACCGAGGTTGAGATTGATGGTGTACTTCATGAGTACAGCACCAAAGAAGGCGTTCAGGAAGATATCCTTGAAATCCTGCTCAACCTGAAAGGGCTGGCGGTGAGAGTTCAGGGTAAAGATGAAGTTATTCTTACTCTGAATAAATCTGGCATTGGCCCTGTGACTGCAGCCGACATCACCCACGACGGTGATGTTGAAATCGTCAAGCCGCAGCACGTGATCTGCCACCTGACCGATGAGAACGCAGCTATTAGCATGCGTATCAAAGTTCAGCGCGGTCGTGGTTATGTGCCGGCTTCTGCCCGAATTCATTCGGAAGAAGATGAGCGCCCAATCGGCCGTCTGCTGGTCGACGCATGCTACAGCCCTGTAGAGCGTATTGCCTACAATGTTGAAGCAGCGCGTGTAGAACAGCGTACCGACCTGGACAAGCTGGTCATCGAAATGGAAACCAATGGCACAATCGATCCTGAAGAGGCGATTCGTCGTGCGGCAACCATCCTGGCAGAACAACTGGAAGCTTTCGTTGACTTACGTGATGTACGTCAGCCGGAAGTGAAAGAAGAGAAACCAGAATTCGATCCGATCCTGCTGCGCCCTGTTGACGATCTCGAATTGACTGTCCGCTCTGCTAACTGCCTCAAGGCAGAAGCTATCCACTATATCGGTGATCTGGTACAGCGTACCGAGGTTGAGTTGCTGAAAACGCCGAACCTGGGTAAAAAATCTCTTACTGAGATTAAAGACGTGCTGGCTTCACGTGGTCTGTCTCTGGGCATGCGCCTGGAAAACTGGCCACCAGCAAGCATTGCTGACGAGTAACCGGATCACAGGTTAAGGTTTTACTGAGAAGGATAAGGTCATGCGCCATCGTAAGAGTGGTCGTCAACTGAACCGCAACAGCAGCCATCGCCAGGCTATGTTCCGCAACATGGCAGGTTCACTGGTTCGTCATGAAATCATCAAGACGACCCTGCCTAAAGCGAAAGAGCTGCGTCGTGTAGTTGAGCCGCTGATTACTCTTGCCAAGACTGACAGCGTTGCTAATCGTCGTCTGGCATTCGCCCGTACTCGTGATAACGAGATCGTGGCAAAACTGTTTAACGAGCTGGGCCCGCGTTTCGCGAGCCGTGCCGGTGGTTACACTCGCATTCTGAAGTGTGGCTTCCGTGCAGGCGACAACGCTCCGATGGCTTACATCGAGCTGGTTGATCGTTCTGAGTCGAAAGCAGAAGCTGCTGCAGAGTAATCTGCAGTAACGTAAAAAAACCCGCTCCGGCGGGTTTTTTTATATCCGCACTATCCCCACTTCTCTACAATATCTGTATTAATTTTGTTCATCCCCTGGAGTTTATGATGTGGTTGCTCGACCAGTGGGCAGAACGCCATATTCGCGATGCCCAAACAAAAGGCGAATTCGATAACCTGTCCGGTAGCGGTGAACCGCTAATACTGGAAGATGATTCGCATATACCCCCTGAACTACGGGCTGGATATCGCTTACTGAAAAATGCGGGGTGTCTGCCTCCCGAGCTTGAACAGCGCAAAGAGGCGATTGAGCTTACTGACCTGCTAAAAGGGATACGGAAAGACGATCCCCGTCATGGAGAACTAAGCCGGCGGTTGGCTCTGGTTGAACTCAAGCTACGACAGGCAGGAATTGCGACTGATTTTCTGCATGGCGAGTATAGTGAAAGACTGATGCAGAAAATAAACGAGGAATAGCCATGTATCGTATCGGTGAACTTGCAAAGCTTGCTAACGTGACGCCGGATACCATCCGTTACTATGAAAAACAGCAGATGATTGATCACGAGGTGCGAACCGAAGGTGGGTTCCGGCTCTATACCGACAACGATCTGCAACGGCTGCGGTTTATTCGTTATGCACGCCAACTGGGATTCACGCTGGATTCGATCCGTGAGTTATTGTCGATCCGTATCGATCCGGCACATCACACCTGCCAGGAATCGAAAAGCATTGTTCAGGCCAGGCTGGATGAAGTTGAAGCGCGTATTCAGGAACTGCAAACCATGCAGCGCTCTTTGCAAAGGTTGAATGATGCGTGCTGTGGTACGGCTCACAGCAGTGTCTATTGTTCTATTCTGGAGGCCCTTGAACAAGGGGCAAGTGGGGAAACCCGGGGTTGTTGATTTTTTATCAGTCCGGGTCTAGACTCCCCTCGACATTAATCATGCTCAGGAGAAATTATGAGTCACTATCAACATACGAAGGGACAAATTAAAGATAATGCCATTGAGGCTTTGCTTCACGACCCGCTTTTTCGACAGCGAGTTGAAAAGAACAAAAAAGGGAAGGGAAGTTATCTGCGTAAAAACAAACATGCAAAACGGGGTAACTGGGAGGCCAGTGGCAAGCAAGCGAATCGCTTATTTACCACTGGCCTTCCTGCTTTTAGCTGTTAAACGCGGTTATTCTGCTCTTTTAACAGATCGCGAATTTCAGTCAGTAATACTTCTTCTTTCGTAGGCGCGGGTGCTGCAGCAGGCTCTTCTTTTTTACGGTTGAGCTTGTTGATAAGCTTGATGGCCATAAAAATGGCAAACGCGACGATCACGAAATCAAATACGTTCTGAATAAACACGCCATAGTGCATCACCACTGCCGGGATATCCCCCTGTGCTTCCCGAAGCGTGAAGGCGAATTGTTTGAAATCAATGCCCCCAATTAATAGCCCTAAAGGTGGCATGATGATATCAGCCACTAAAGATGAAACGATCTTGCCGAACGCTGCACCAATAATGACACCCACTGCCAAATCCACCACATTTCCGCGCATCGCAAATTCGCGAAATTCTTTAACAAAACTCATTATGTTCTCCTTGTGCCAGCTGACGACTATAAGTTTAACAAATGATTAGCTAATTGCCATTGGGGATAAATAAACGTTATGAAAATAAAAGGCACAGGAATCAGAAGGATAATACTCAGGTGCTCTATCGCGAGCACCTGAATCATTACAGGAAGAATGGACTTGGCTGGAATAAACGTTCGACGTCGGTAATAAATTTTTTATCGGTCAGGAACATAATAACGTGATCGCCTTGTTCAATACGCAAATTATCATTGGCAATCATGACATCATTCCCGCGTACTACGGCGCCGATAATTGTGCCGGGTGGCAGCTTAATTTCATCGATGGCGCGTCCCACCACGCGCGATGTGGTTTCATCACCGTGAGCGACAGCTTCAATGGCTTCAGCGACGCCGCGACGCAGTGAGGACACACCAACAATGTCTGCTTTACGAACGTGGCTCAACAGTGCGGAAATCGTTGCCTGCTGCGGTGAAATCGCAATATCAATTACGCTCCCCTGCACCAGGTCAACATAGGCACGACGCTGAATAAGTACCATGACCTTTTTTGCTCCCATGCGCTTGGCGAGCATGGCGGACATAATATTTGCTTCATCGTCGTTGGTGACGGCAATAAACAGATCAACTTGATCGATATGCTCTTCTGCCAGTAATTCCTGATCTGATGCATCGCCATAAAACACGATCGTGTTTTGTAGTTTTTCAGCAAGTTCAGAGGCGCGCTGTTGATCGCGCTCGATCAACTTCACGCTATAGTCTTTTTCCAGACGGCGAGCGAGACCTGCGCCGATATTACCCCCGCCGACCAGCATGATGCGTTTATAGGGCTTTTCGAGGCGCTGAAGTTCACTCATAACGGCACGAATATGTTGAGAGGCAGCAATGAAGAAAACTTCATCTCCTGCTTCGACAATGGTCGAGCCCTGAGGTCGAATCGGTCTGTCGTGACGGAAAATGGCTGCGACGCGGGTATCGATATGCGGCATATGTTCGCGCATCGTAGACAGCGCGTTTCCTATCAACGGACCGCCATAATAGGCCTTAACGACGGCCAGACTCACTTTCCCTTCTGCAAAGTTCACGACCTGCAGTGCACCGGGATATTCGATCAGGCGATAAATATTATCGATAACCAGCTGTTCTGGTGCGATAAGGTGGTCGATTGGTACCGCTTCTGAGTTAAAGAGTTTTTCCGCATCGCGGACATAATCCGGGGAGCGGATACGGGCAATTCGGTTAGGCGTGTTGAAAAGCGAATAGGCCACCTGACAAGCGACCATATTGGTCTCATCCGAGCTGGTCACGGCCACTAACATATCGGCATCGTCAGCACCGGCTTCACGGAGGACACGTGGATGCGAACCGTGCCCCTGCACAACGCGAAGGTCAAATTTATCCTGCAGAACGCGCAGTCGATCGCCGTTGGTATCGACGATCGTAATGTCGTTGTTTTCACCTACAAGGTTTTCCGCCAGCGTCCCGCCGACCTGTCCTGCGCCCAGAATGATAATCTTCATATCTCGTGACCTGTTCTCAACATCACTCTTTGATTAGCTTAGCGTAAAAGAAGCCATCACCCTCTTCAGCGCCGGGCAGGTTCTGCTGGCCCGGGTGCTCCGGTGTCCCCGTATCGCGCAGCGTAGCGCCAGGAGTGCGTTTAAGGAAGGCTGAAATTTGCTGGCTATTCTCTTCCGGAAGAATGGAACAGGTGGCATAGACCAGCGTTCCGCCAGGCTTCAGGTGTGGCCAGATAGCGTCAAGGATCTCGGATTGCAGCTGCGCAAGCTCCTTAATATCACGGTCGCGACGCAGCCACTTAATGTCCGGGTGACGACGAATAACGCCGGTTGCCGAGCAGGGAGCGTCCAGCAAAATGCGGTCGAATTGAGTCTCGCCGCACCATTCTGCGGGCTTACGTCCGTCGCCTTGCTTGACCTGCGCCTTCATACCTAAACGCTTAAGGTTGTCGTAGACACGCGAAAGTCGCTGCTCATCAACATCCACAGCCATTACGCTGGCCTGCGGTGCGACTTCCAGAATATGCGTTGTTTTGCCCCCAGGCGCGGCACACAGGTCGAGGATCTGTTCGCCATTTTTGGGTTCGAGCCATGTCATACAGCCCTGAGCAGATGCATCCTGAACGGTTACCCAGCCTTCATCGAATCCGGGTAAGGCATGCACCGGCACAGGGGAGGCTAAACGCACGGCATCAGGATAAGCATCATGCGCGAATCCACTCATTCCGGCTTCTTCCAGCAAGGCCAGCCATGCATCGCGGGTATGATGATTACGGTTAACGCGTAACCACATCGGCGGACGTTGATTATTTGCGTCAGCAATATCCTGCCACCGCTGCGGATACGCTTTTTTGAGGCGATTCAGAAGCCAGTCAGGATGAAGGAAACGGGTTTCGCTTTTTGCAAATTCTGCCAGAAGTTCTTCCTGTTGACGCTGGAACTGACGCAGTACGCCGTTGATCAGCCCTTTGAGCTGGGGACGTTTAATCGCGACGGCACCTTCTACCGTCTCAGCCAACGCAGCATGAGGTGGGATGCGGGTATGAAGAAGCTGATAGAAGCCAACCATAATCAAATAATGCACGGTACGCTGCTTACCGGTCATTGGGCGCGACATCAGCTTATTAATCAGCCATTCAAGCTGAGAAAGGGTGCGCAGGACGCCAAAACAGAGCTCCTGAAGCAGAGCTTTGTCTTTGTCGGACACTTTTTGCTGCAGTGGAGGCAGGACATTACTCAGTGATTGACCCTGCTCGACAACCTGCTCAACGGCCTGTGCCGCCAGACTGCGTAGATTTTGTTTTTTCATAACCGTAAAAATAAAAATGCCCGGAAACACCGGGCCTTAAGAATAAATTTGCTCAGGCAAGGCGAGAGCCAGGGATAAACCATTCGCGACGGGAATTTAACAGATCCTGAGCACTCATTGCCTTTTTACCCGCGGGCTGCAGTGATTCCAGATTCAGGATCCCTTCCGAGGTTGCCACCTGGATACCATTTTTGCTGGCTTCGATAATTGTACCCGGCTCAGCAGACGTATTGCCTTCAATGACGGACGCTTTCCAGACTTTAACGGGTTGCTCATCGATAACCATCCAGCTCATTGGCCATGGATTAAAGGCGCGAATGCAACGCTCAAGCTGTGCGGCGGAGAGGGACCAGTCGACCCGCGCCTCTTCTTTGCTGAGTTTTTCGGCGTAGGTCACCAGGGTCTCATCCTGAACTTCAGGGGTAGCCGTATTATCAGCAAGCTGCTGCAAGGTTTTGATGAGTCCTTGTGGACCCAGATCCGCCAGTTTGTCATACAGCGTGGCACTGGTGTCGTCGGCGGTAATTGGACAGGCCAGTTTATACAACATGTCGCCGGTGTCTAAACCTACATCCATCTTCATGATGGTGACGCCGGTTTCAGCATCACCCGCCCACAGCGAGCGCTGGATCGGTGCCGCGCCACGCCAGCGTGGAAGCAACGAACCATGTACGTTGACACACCCCAGACGAGGCATATCAAGCACGACTTTTGGCAGAATTAAGCCGTAAGCCACCACCACCATGACATCAGCATTGAGATCGGCAACAAGTTCCTGATTTTCCTGAGGTCGTAAGGATGCGGGCTGGTAAACGGCTAACCCATGTTCTTCTGCCAGCACTTTCACCGGGCTGGGCATGAGCTTTTTACCACGGCCTGCCGGGCGATCCGGTTGGGTAAACACGCCAACAACCTGGTGGCCAGAAGATAACAGCGCGTCAAGATGACGCGCTGCAAAATCAGGGGTACCCGCGAAGATAATACGTAGTGTTTTAGACACGATGATCCTTGTATCCGGGGGGATGTTATGCGCGGGAGCGCAAACGATCCAGTTTCTCTACTTTCTGACGAATACGCTGCTGCTTCAGTGGTGAGAGGTAATCGATAAACAGTTTACCGACCAGGTGATCCATCTCATGCTGAATACAAATCGCCAGCAGATCGTCTGCTTCCAGTTCGAACGGGTTGCCTTCACGATCCAGGGCGCGAATTTTCACTTTTTCGGCACGTGGAACTAAAGCACGCTGTTCAGGAATGGACAGACAACCTTCCTCAATACCTGTTTCACCGCTCTTTTCCAACAGCTCAGGGTTGATCAGCACCAGACGGCCATCGCGATTCTCAGAAACGTCGATCACGATAATACGCTTGTGAATGTCCACCTGAGTTGCCGCAAGACCAATGCCTTCTTCGGCGTACATGGTATCGAACATATCATCAACGATACGCTGAATTTCTGCATTCACTTCTTTGACCGGTTCAGCGACGATGCGAAGGCGCTCGTCCGGAATATGTAACACTTGCAAAACTGCCATAAATTTCCAGAGTCGTGTTCAGGAGTTGATAAGAATACTATCTCTATTCTAGACAAATCCCCCATCGATTGACAGCATCCGTGACCAATCGCAATGATTGCAGAGGCTGCTTATGGCAGGGAATAGGATGACGTCCACGGAGATATGGTTACGGCTAATCCACACAGGTTCTCTGTGTGGTGATCAGATGCTCGCAGCGGCAGCGCGACTACTTATGCAGACAAGGATTGATGATGCCGTTGTCAGAGATGCCGGGCTGTCAACAAAACAGGCTCAACAGTTCTTTGCGCTTGATGAAAATGAACTGCAACGAAATCTGGCGTGGCTTGAACAGCCGGAGAACCATCTGCTGACGGCGGATGATCCTCGTTATCCCCCTATACTTCGCACGATCCCTGACTACCCCGGCGCATTGTTTATTAAAGGCAATCCTGAAGTCCTTAATACCGTTCAACTGGCGGTTGTGGGTAGCCGCGCGCCATCCTGGTACGGTGAGCGATGGGGGAAAATCCTGTGCGAACAACTTTCACAAAGTGGTTTCACGATCACCAGTGGGCTGGCCTGCGGTATTGACGGCGTCGCTCACCACGCCGCGCTGTCTGTAAAAGGCCGAAGTGTCGCGGTGCTTGGAAACGGGCTTTTTAGCATTTATCCCCGTCGGCATCAGGCTCTGGCTGCACGGCTTATCGAATCAGAGGGGGCTATTGTGTCGGAGTTCCCGCTGTCAGCGCCGCCCTGGCCGGCAAATTTTCCACGTCGTAACCGAATCATCAGCGGTCTGAGTCTGGGCGTGCTGGTGGTGGAGGCCGCTTTAAGAAGCGGCTCACTCGTTACGGCACGGTATGCCCTAGAACAGGGGCGAGAAGTCTTTGCCTTACCTGGCCCGATAGGTAACCCGGGGTGTGAGGGCCCCCACTGTCTCATCAAGCAGGGAGCAACGCCTGTGACGAGCGTCGAGGACATCCTTGAAAATTTGCAATATGGCTTGCACTGGTTAACAGACGAACCCGAAAAGCGACATTTTTCATCAGATCAGGAGAAGGTGGCATTGCCATTTCCCAGCCTCCTGGCTAACGTAGGAGATGAGGTAACACCTGTTGACGTTGTCGCTGAACGTGCCGGCCAACCTGTGCCAGTAACGGTAGCACAGCTACTCGAACTGGAGTTAGCAGGGTGGATCGCAGCTGTACCCGGCGGCTATGTCCGATTAAGGAGGGCAAGCCATGTTCGACGTACTGATGTATTTGTTTGAGACTTACATCCATAACGAAGCAGAAATGCGAGTGGATCAGGACAAATTGACACAGGATCTTACCGATGCGGGGTTTGAACGGGAAGATATTTATAATGCGTTGATGTGGCTGGAAAAACTGGCTGATTATCAGGAAGGCCTTGCCGAACCGATGCAGCTTGCTTCTGACCCATTGTCTGTGCGCATTTATACCGCTGAAGAGTGTGAAAGGCTGGACGCCAGCTGCCGGGGATTCATCTTATTCCTTGAGCAGATTCAGGTGCTAAACCTCGAAACAAGAGAAATGGTGATAGAGCGCGTTATGGCGCTGGATACGGCAGAGTTCGAACTGGATGACCTCAAGTGGGTGATCCTGATGGTTCTGTTTAATATTCCAGGCTGTGAAAATGCCTATCAGCAAATGGAAGAATTACTCTTTGAAGTGAATGAAGGTATGCTGCACTAATTCAATGTGCAGCACCAAGAGTTGTTATGGCCAAATCAGCACTGTTCACGGTGCATAAAAACGAGCCCTGCCCACAGTGCGGGGCTGAACTTGTCATTCGGTCCGGGAAACACGGTCCGTTTCTCGGTTGTTCACACTATCCGGAATGTGATTATGTTCGTCCCCTGAAAAGCCAGGCGGACGGACATATCGTTAAAATTCTGGAGGGGCAGCTTTGCCCGAAGTGTGGAGGCGAACTGGCGTTACGGCAGGGCCGTTTTGGTATGTTCATTGGTTGCAGTCGCTATCCTGAATGTGAACATACGGAACAAATTGATAAGCCAGATGAAACGGCAATCGCCTGCCCCCAGTGCCAGCGCGGACAACTGGTACAGCGTCGTTCTCGTTTTGGTAAAACCTTCCATTCCTGCGATCGTTATCCTGAATGCCAGTTCGTTATCAATTTCAAACCGGTAGCGGGTAACTGCCCTCATTGCGATTATCCGTTACTTATAGAGAAGAAAACGGCGCAAGGTATGAAACGCTTTTGCGCCAGTAAACAATGTGGAAAGCCGGTTTCGGCGGATGAAATCAGTGAATAATAACCTGCCAACAGGATCCATTGCGCACGCAGTGGAGGTCCTGAAAAATGAAGAAGTCATCGCCTATCCAACAGAAGCTGTCTTTGGGGTCGGTTGCGATCCTGACAGCGAGACAGCTGTGAATCGCTTACTTACGCTAAAACAGAGACCTGTCGAAAAAGGATTGATTTTGATCGCTGCTAATTATGAGCAGCTTAAACCCTATATTGATGATTCCATGCTCACGCCAGCACAACGGGATACCATCTTTTCGGCGTGGCCAGGGCCGGTGACCTTTGTTTTCCCGGCGCAGCCAACTACGCCACGCTGGTTAACAGGGCGTTTCGATTCCCTCGCTGTCCGTGTCACCGATCATCCGCTGGTGGTAGAGCTATGTCTGGCGTTTGGTAAACCGCTGGTCTCAACCAGTGCCAACCTTACCGGGCAGCCTCCTTGCCGGAGCACCGAAGAGGTGCTGGCGCAGTTCGGGAATGACTTCCCGGTAGCCGTCGGTGAAACCGGAGGTCGTCTTAATCCGTCGGAAATCCGCGACGCCTTGACCGGCGAACGTTTTCGCCAGGGGTAATATGATGGAAACCTATGCCGTTTTTGGTAATCCGATCGCACACAGCAAGTCGCCGCTGATCCATCAGCAGTTTGCTGAACAACTGCAGATTGATCATCCCTATGGCCGGGTGCTGGCACCTGTTGATGCCTTTGTTACTACCCTGAATGCTTTTTTTGACGCGGGTGGTAAAGGTGCCAATGTGACGGTGCCTTTTAAAGAAGAAGCCTTTGAACGTGCGGATGAATTAACTGAGCGCGCGTCTCTTGCGGGTGCCGTGAATACGCTTAAACGGCTGGAGGATGGACGCCTTCTGGGTGACAACACTGACGGAATCGGCTTACTTAGCGATCTGGAAAGACTCTCATTTATCAAACCCGGGTTCCGGGTTCTGTTGATTGGTGCTGGTGGGGCATCGCGAGGCGTACTGTTACCGCTCCTTTCACTGGATTGTGCAGTGACCATAACCAATCGCACCTTTTCCCGGGCGGAAGCGTTGGCGGCGTTGTTTGCACATACTGGCAGCGTGAGCGCGGTGGCTCTTGATGATCTTATCCGCCATGAATTTGATCTTATCATTAATGCCACCTCCAGCGGCATTGGTGGGGAAGTACCGGCGATCCCGTCCTCTTTGGTAAACAGCCACCTCTATTGCTACGACATGTTTTATCAGAAAGGGAAAACTCCCTTCCTCAGCTGGTGTGAACAACACGGCGCGAAACAGCTGGCTGATGGCCTGGGCATGCTGGTGGGGCAGGCTGCGCATGCAGTTTTGCTCTGGCACGGTGTATTACCTGATGTCGAACCTGTCATTGAAAAGCTGAAACAGGAACTTACGGCGTGAACCAGGCGATTCACTTTCCCGACAGAGAACAGTGGGATGAGAGTAAGCAAGCGGTCTGTTTCCCGGTGCTCGTGCATGGGATGCAACTGACATGTGCCGTTAGCGGTGAAACGCTCAAGCGCCGCTTTGGTGGCTCAAATCCATTAGAGGTGTTCTGCGAAAATCGCTGGGATCTTGAAGAAGAAGCCAGCGATTTGATCCGCGATCAGCAGGAAGACGATCAGGGCTGGGTCTGGCTGCCCTGATCCAGATACTCATCTTTCCATTTCACGTAATTATTCGCTGAATATTTCAGACCTTCTCTTTCCGCTTCTGTTAAGGGGCGGATCTGCTTTACCGGGCTGCCTAAATAGAGATAACCGCTTTCGAGCCGTTTATGTTGAGGGACAAGACTCCCGGCACCAATCATCACATCATCTTCTACGATGACACCATCCAGCAGGATCGATCCCATGCCTACCAGCACCCGGTTTCCGATAGTGCAGCCGTGAAGCATGACTTTATGGCCGACGGTAACATCTTCTCCTATAACAAGTGGATTGCCGTCCGGGTTATATGAGGATTTGTGGGTGACATGCAGCACGCTGCCATCCTGAATATTAGTGCGTGCGCCTATTGCCACATAGTTAACATCTCCCCTGATCGCAACGAGCGGCCAGATGCTGACATCATCGGCCATTCGGACATCGCCAATGACCACACTGCTGGCATCGATCATCACGCGATCGCCTTTTTGTGGGAACAGATCTTTATACGGACGTAGTACTGCAGACATATCTACCTCGACAGATGAGCGCTATACAGAAGACTTTGATCATATTTTTGGATCGAGGCAAGGCAAAATACGTCAATATTTAAGCAGATCGGGCGGGATTTCAGCGAAAAGCGCGGAAAATCATCAGTCAGAAAAAAAGATCTAAAAAATACTTGTGCTAAAAAATGGGATCCCTATAATGCGCCTCCATCGACACGGCGGATGTGAATCACTTCACAAACAACCCGGTCGGTTGAAGAGAAAAAATCCTGAAATTCAGGGTTGACTCTGAAAGAGGAAAGCGTAATATACGCCACCTCGCGACAGAGCGCTGAAGCGCGTCGCAACTGCTCTTTAACAATTTATCAGACAATCTGTGTGGGCACTCAAAGTGACATGGATTCTTAACGTCCTCGGACGAAAAATGAATACCAAGTCTCAACGAGTGAACACGTAATTCATTACGAAGTTTAATTCATTGAGCATCAAACTTTTAAATTGAAGAGTTTGATCATGGCTCA
>NZ_JBLKBZ010000035.1:0-26125 GCF_047530935.1 Enterobacter sp. 03-F-07-AD-ECC
GATCGATACCAATGAGCGCAATGTTTTCCATGATAGTTCTCCGAATGAAAGCCTGTCCTCAGCATAGTACCGGGAAGGAGGGAGTGACCATCTCATTAAGTATCGTCAACGCCAATCACCAGTTCATTTTCCCAGCCCTGATGAAGTTTGATGGCCTGTTTTTCCAGTTCGCGGACGGTATGCAGCACTTCACGCCCTTTTTCCAGCAGCATTTGTCCGGTGCGGGTAAAGCGGGCCCGGTGGCCAGAGCGATCGAGGATCTGGATATTCAGATCGCTTTCCAGTTTATGAACCGTGTAGCTCAGCGCTGAAGGGGTTTTGTAGAGCTTCGCTGAGGCAGCCGCAAAGCTGCCTTCTTTTTCCAGTGCATCCAGAATAATGAGAACATCCAGCAGCGGTTTCATGTTCGCCCCCTTCCGGTGTGCGAGGGATTCCGCCGGAGGACTTATGCCATGGGCATCACCAGCGGATCGGGATACTGATACTCAAAACCCAGCTCATGACAAATGCGGTTGCCATCAACAATTTTGCCTTTGCTTTCGTCCTTTGTCTCACCAAAAACGGGTGGCGCCAGACCCAACTGACGCGCCATCAGCGGGTAAAATGTGCTTCGCGCAGGATGAGAGGGTGCACATATATTATAGATGTGCCCGCCCTTTGGAGCCTGTAAGAGGAGCTCAATTGCCCCGACAACATCGTCTAAATGCACAAGATTCACAACGTGTTGCCCATCGGGGGCAGACTTGCCGGCAAAAAAGCGTCCCGGGTGTCGTCCTGGGCCAACCAGCCCCGCCAGACGCAGGATATCTACCTGCGTTCCCGGCAGGTTGTGCAGCCAGTCTTCCAGCTCTTTCAACACTTTTCCGCTCGCGGTAACAGGACGGCGCTCGGTAGTCTCCTTCACCACACCTTCAACATCACCGTAGACCGAGGTTGAGCTGGTAAAAATAATACGCGGCACATCGTGTGCCAGCGCGCTGTCGACAATCTCCTGCATCGCCTGCAGATAGAACGATTCGCCCGGGCCGCTGCGACGCGCGGGAAGCGTAATGACCAGCGCATCCACATTCATCAGCGTGTCCAGATCGTCAGTATCACATACCAGCTCTGGTTCAAGACGCAACTCGACGCCATCAATACCGCACATGCGCGCCGCCTCCACGCCATCTGCCGTGGTTTTGCTCCCGGTCACATGCCAGCCTTTCGCGGCTAATGACATCGCCAGCGGCATTCCCAGCCATCCTAAACCGACAATCGCGACCTTTTTCATGTGAATTCTCCTGACTCTCACTCGTCTCTCATAAGGCTACGCCAGCGCAGCAGAACACACAATTCATAGCATCAATATGAAATGAATTAATGATCAAAAAAAGCCCTTGCAATGTGTCATACAACTGGTTTAGGTTAAAAGACATCAAATGAATAAGCATTCATCGAGAATTTATATGACACGCGTTCAATTTAAACACCACCATCATCACCATCATCCTGACTAGTCTTTCAGGCGATGTGTGCTGGAAGACGTTTGGATCTTCCAGTGGTGCATGAACGCATGAAAAAGCCCCCGGAAGATCTTCTTCCGGGGGCTTTTTTTTGGACCAAATTCAGACAGATTAAACAGGTTAACGAGGAACACAGAATGTTAGATAACTCACGTTTACGCATAGCTATTCAAAAATCAGGCCGTTTGAGTGATGATTCACGCGAACTGCTGGCCCGCTGCGGGATTAAAATCAACCTGCACACCCAGCGCCTGATTGCCCTGGCTGAAAACATGCCCATCGACATTCTGCGCGTGCGTGATGACGATATCCCGGGCCTGGTGATGGACGGTGTCGTTGACCTTGGCATCATCGGTGAAAACGTACTGGAAGAAGAGCTTCTGACCCGTCGCGCTCAGGGTGAAGATCCGCGTTACTTCACCCTGCGTCGCCTGGACTTCGGCGGCTGCCGCCTGTCGCTGGCAACACCGGTTGATGAAGCCTGGGATGGCCCGGCCGCGCTGAACGGCAAACGCATCGCTACCTCCTACCCTCACCTGTTAAAACGCTATCTGGATCAGAAAGGCGTGCAGTTTAAATCCTGTCTGCTGAATGGTTCTGTTGAAGTCGCGCCGCGTGCGGGCCTGGCGGATGCCATTTGCGACCTCGTCTCCACCGGTGCCACCCTGGAAGCGAACGGCCTGCGCGAAGTAGAAGTGATCTACCGCTCCAAAGCGTGCCTGATCCAGCGTGACGGCGAAATGGCTGACGCCAAGCAGCAGTTGATCGACAAACTGCTGACCCGTATCCAGGGCGTGATTCAGGCCCGTGAATCCAAATACATCATGATGCATGCACCAACCGAACGTCTGGACGAAGTGATCGCCCTGCTGCCAGGTGCTGAGCGCCCTACCATTCTGCCACTGGCGGGCGATCAGCAGCGTGTGGCGATGCACATGGTCAGTAGCGAAACGCTGTTCTGGGAAACCATGGAAAAACTGAAGGCACTGGGCGCAAGCTCCATTCTGGTGCTGCCAATTGAGAAGATGATGGAGTAACTGCCATGAGCTTTAACACGATCATCACCTGGAATGAGTGTACTGACGAACAGCAGCGCGAGCTGTTGATGCGCCCGGCCATCAGCGCCTCCGAAAGCATCACCCGTACCGTGACGGAGATCCTGAATAACGTCAAAACCCGTGGCGATAAAGCGCTGCGGGAATACAGTGCAAAGTTTGATAAAACGGAAGTTGATGCATTAAAGGTTACCGAACAGGAAATCATTGATGCCAGTAATCGTCTGGGTGATGACATCAAACAGGCGATGGCCGTCGCAGTGAAAAACATCGAGACCTTCCACGTCGCGCAGAAATTGCAGACCGTTGATGTGGAAACGCTGCCGGGCGTGCGATGCCAGCAGGTGACCCGTCCCGTCGCCTCGGTGGGTCTCTACATCCCTGGCGGCTCCGCCCCGCTGTTCTCAACCGTATTAATGTTGGCCACTCCGGCGCGTATTGCTGGTTGCCAGAAAGTGGTGCTCTGCTCCCCACCACCGATTGTCGATGAAATTCTCTATGCTGCAAAACTCTGCGGCGTGCAGGAAGTGTTTAAAGTCGGCGGCGCACAGGCGATTTCTGCCCTCGCGTTTGGCACAGGATCTATCCCGAAGGTCGACAAAATATTTGGCCCGGGCAACGCCTTTGTCACCGAAGCCAAGCGCCAGGTGAGCCAGCGTCTTGATGGCGCGGCCATTGATATGCCGGCGGGTCCGTCGGAAGTGCTGGTGATTGCCGACAGCGGCGCCACGCCGGATTTTGTGGCGTCTGACCTGTTATCCCAGGCGGAACACGGCCCGGATTCGCAGGTGATTTTACTTACGCCAGATGCCGATATGGCCAAACGCGTGGGTGAAGCCGTAGAGCGTCAGCTTGCCGACTTACCCCGCGCCGATACGGCACGCCAGGCGTTATCCGCCAGCCGCCTGATTGTGGCGCGCGATCTTGACCAGTGCATCGCTATCTCCAACCAGTACGGTCCGGAGCACCTGATTATTCAGACCCGCAACGCGCGCGACCTGGTCGACAGCATCACCAGTGCAGGTTCGGTTTTCCTCGGCGACTGGTCCCCGGAATCCGCTGGCGATTACGCCTCCGGCACCAACCACGTTCTGCCGACGTATGGTTACACCTCTACCTGTTCCAGCCTGGGCCTGGCCGATTTCCAGAAACGCATGACCGTGCAGGAACTCTCCCGTGAAGGGTTTGCCTCGCTGGCGTCCACCATCGAGACGCTGGCCGCCGCCGAGCGCCTGACCGCCCACAAAAACGCCGTTACGCTGCGCGTTGCAGCCCTGAAGGAGCAAGCATGAACATTGAAGAATTAGCGCGGGAAAATGTCCGTCGACTGACGCCTTATCAGTCTGCTCGTCGCCTGGGCGGCAACGGTGATGTCTGGCTGAACGCCAACGAATTCCCGACAGCGGTACAGTTTGAGCTGTCACAGCAGACGCTGAACCGTTATCCGGAGTGTCAGCCAAAAGCAGTGATTGAAAACTATGCGCAATATGCAGGCGTGAAGCCGGAGCAGGTGCTGGTCAGCCGCGGTGCGGATGAAGGCATTGAGCTGTTGATCCGCGCATTCTGCGAGCCAGGTAAAGATGCGGTGATGTATTGCCAGCCTACCTACGGCATGTACAGCGTCAGCGCGGAAACCTTTGGCGTGGCGTGCCGTAACGTGCTCTCCCAGGAGAACTGGCAGCTGGACCTGCAGGGAATTGCCGACAATCTGGACGGCGTGAAGGTGGTCTTTGTCTGTAGCCCCAACAACCCGACCGGGCAGATTATCAACCCTCAGGATATCCGAACCCTGCTGGAGATGACCCGCGGCAAAGCACTGGTGGTCGCCGACGAAGCCTATATTGAGTTCTGCCCTCAGGCGACGCTGGCCGGCTGGCTGGAAGAGTACCCACACCTGGTGGTGCTGCGTACGCTGTCGAAAGCCTTTGCGCTCGCAGGTCTGCGCTGCGGGTTTACGCTGGCCAATAAAGCGGTGATCGACCTGCTGCTGAAAGTGATCGCCCCGTATCCGCTTTCTACTCCCGTGGCTGACATTGCCGCTCAGGCCCTGACCCCGCAAGGGGTCAATGCGATGCGTGAGCGTGTGGCGCAAATCCTGGAAGAGCGACAGTACCTGGTGACCGCCCTGAAAGCGATCCCTTGCGTAGAGCAGGTGTTCGACTCTGAAACCAACTACCTCCTGGTTCGCTTTACCGCCTCCAGTGCCGTATTTAAATCTTTATGGGATCAGGGCATTATCTTACGTGATCAAAATAAACAACCCTCTCTGAGCGGCTGCCTGCGTATTACCGTAGGTACCCGTGCAGAGAGCCAGCGCGTGATTGACGCACTGAAAGCGGAGAAAGTATGAGCCAGAAGATCCTCTTTATCGACCGAGACGGCACCCTGATTTCGGAGCCACCCACCGATTTTCAGGTCGATCGTTTCGACAAACTGGCTTTTGAACCAGACGTGATCCCGGTGCTGCTGAAACTGCAGAAAGCCGGATATAAGCTGGTGATGATTACCAACCAGGACGGTCTGGGTACCGACAGCTTCCCGCAGGCCGACTTTGACGGCCCGCATAATCTGATGATGCAGGTACTCACCTCTCAGGGGGTGGTATTTGATGAGGTGCTGATTTGCCCACATCTGCCTGCCGATGCGTGCGACTGCCGCAAGCCGAAGGTGAAACTGGTAGAGCGCTATCTGCTGGAAGATGTCCTGGATAAAGCCAAAAGTTATGTCATTGGCGATCGCGCCACCGACATTACGCTTGCCGAAAATATGGGCATCGCCGGGCTGCGCTACAACCGCGACGAACTCAACTGGGTGAAGATTGGCGAGCAGCTCACCAAACGTGACCGCTACTCGCACGTAGAACGCAACACCAAAGAGACACAGATTGACGTGAAGGTGTGGCTGGATCGCGAAGGCGGCAGCAAGATCCACACCGGGGTGGGTTTCTTCGACCACATGCTGGATCAGATTGCCACCCACGGCGGCTTCCGCATGGAGATTACGGTTAAAGGCGATCTTTACATTGACGATCACCACACCGTTGAAGACACCGGTCTGGCGCTGGGCGAAGCGCTGAAGCTGGCCTTGGGCGACAAACGTGGCATCAACCGTTTTGGATTTGTTCTGCCAATGGATGAGTGCCTGGCGCGCTGTGCCATGGATATCTCCGGTCGACCGCACCTGGAATATAAAGCCGATTTCACCTACCAGCGCGTGGGCGATCTCAGCACCGAAATGGTGGAGCATTTCTTCCGTTCATTGTCCTACACCATGGGCCTGACGCTGCACCTTAAGACCAAAGGCAAGAACGACCACCACCGAGTGGAGAGCCTGTTCAAGGCCTTTGGCCGTACCCTGCGCCAGGCAATTCGTGTGGAAGGTGACGCCCTGCCCTCATCAAAAGGAGTGCTGTAATGAATGTGGTGATTCTGGATACCGGATGCGCCAACCTGAACTCCGTGAAATCAGCCATTGCCCGCCACGGCTACGAGCCGGTGGTGAGCCGTGACCCGGACGTCGTGCTGCGCGCAGACAAACTCTTCCTGCCTGGTGTAGGCACCGCGCAGGCGGCGATGGATCAGATCCACGAGCGTGAACTGGTCGATCTCATCAAAGCCTGTACCCAGCCAGTGCTCGGGATTTGCCTGGGTATGCAACTGCTCGGCCGTCGTAGTGAAGAGAGCAACGGCGTCGAACTGCTGGGTATTATTGAAGAAGACGTGCCAAAAATGGCCGATCACAGTTTACCACTGCCACATATGGGCTGGAACCGCGTTTATGCGAAAGCGGGTGACAGACTGTTTCGCGGCATTGAGGATGGCGCTTACTTCTACTTCGTGCACAGCTACGCCATGCCGGTGAATCCCTACACCATCGCCCAGTGCAATTATGGCGAGGCGTTTACCGCGGCAGTGCAGAAAGATAACTTCTTCGGCGTGCAGTTTCACCCGGAACGTTCGGGTGCCGCAGGCGCTCAGCTGCTGAAAAACTTCCTGGAGATGTGATGATTATTCCCGCTTTAGACTTAATTGACGGCACGGTTGTTCGTCTTCATCAGGGTGATTACGGCCAGCAGCGCGACTACGGTAACGATCCGCTGCCCCGCCTGCAGGACTATGCCGCTCAGGGTGCACAGGTGTTGCACCTGGTGGATTTAACGGGCGCGAAAGATCCGGCAAAACGCCAGATCCCACTGTTAAAAAAACTGGTGGCGGGCGTGGATGTCCCCGTACAGGTTGGTGGCGGTGTGCGCACGGAAGATGACGTTGCGGCACTGCTGGACGCCGGCGTGGCGCGCGTGGTGGTCGGCTCGACGGCGGTCAAAGACCCCGACACGGTGAAAGGCTGGTTCCGCCGCTTTGGTGCCGACGCGCTGGTGCTGGCCCTGGATGTCCGTATCGATGAACAGGGCAATAAGCAGGTAGCGGTCAGCGGCTGGCAGGAGAATTCTGGCGTTACCCTGGAGGAGCTGGTGAATATTTATCTGCCCGTTGGCCTGAAGCACGTGCTGTGCACCGATATCTCCCGCGACGGCACGCTGGCAGGCTCTAACGTTTCTTTATATCAAGAAGTTTGCGCCCGCTATCCGCAGGTGGCGTTTCAGTCCTCTGGTGGCATAGGTGATATTAACGACATCGCCGCGCTGCGCGGGACCGGCGTGAAGGGTGTGATTGTGGGCCGGGCCCTGCTGGAAGGAAAATTTACTGTGACGGAGGCGATTCAATGCTGGCAAAACGGATAATCCCTTGCCTGGACGTACGTGACGGCCAGGTCGTAAAAGGCGTGCAGTTCCGCAACCACGAGATCATCGGCGACATCGTCCCACTGGCAAAACGCTATGCCGATGAAGGTGCAGACGAACTGGTATTTTATGATATCACCGCCTCCAGCGATGGCCGCGTGGTGGACAAAAGCTGGGTCGCGCGCGTCGCAGAAGTCATTGATATTCCGTTCTGCGTGGCGGGCGGGATTAAGTCTGCAGAAGATGCGGCGAAAATCCTCTCCTTTGGTGCCGACAAAATTTCAATCAACTCCCCTGCGCTGGCCGACCCGGAGTTGATTACCCGTCTGGCCGATCGCTTTGGCGTGCAGTGTATTGTTGTCGGGATCGACACCTGGTATGACGCGGCCACCGGCAAGTATCACGTCAACCAGTATACCGGCGACGAAAGCCGTACCCGCGTGACCCAATGGGAGACGCTGGACTGGGTCCAGGAAGTGCAGAAACGTGGCGCGGGCGAAATCGTGCTGAACATGATGAACCAGGACGGCGTGCGTAACGGGTATGACCTCGAGCAGCTGAAAAAAGTGCGTGAGGTTTGTCATGTCCCGCTGATCGCCTCCGGCGGTGCGGGCACTATGGAGCATTTTCTGGAAGCCTTCCGCGATGCAAACGTTGACGGCGCGCTGGCGGCTTCCGTGTTCCACAAACAGATTATCAATATTGGTGAGTTAAAAACGTACCTGGCCGACCAGGGCGTGGAGATCAGGGTATGTTAACAGAGCAACAACAGGCGCAGCTGGACTGGGAAAAAACTGACGGATTATTGCCCGTGGTTGTCCAGCATGCCGTTTCCGGTGAAGTGCTGATGCTGGGATACATGAACCAAGAGGCGCTGGCGAAAACGGTCGACAGCGGCAAAGTGACCTTCTTCTCGCGCACGAAACAGCGCCTGTGGACCAAAGGGGAAACCTCTGGCCACTTCCTGAATGTGGTTAGCATTACGCCGGATTGTGACAACGATACTCTGCTGGTTCTGGCTAACCCCATCGGTCCCACCTGCCATAAAGGTACCAGCAGCTGCTTCGGAGAGGCAAGCCACCAGTGGTTGTTCCTGTATCAACTGGAGCAGTTACTGGCTGAGCGTAAAACGGCAGATCCTTCCAGCTCGTATACGGCGAAGCTGTATGCAAGCGGCACCAAGCGTATTGCGCAGAAAGTGGGTGAAGAAGGCGTTGAGACCGCGCTGGCCGCGACGGTGCATGACCGCGAAGAGCTGACCAACGAAGCGTCTGATTTGATGTATCACCTGCTGGTGCTGCTACAGGATCAAGAGCTGGATTTGACGGCGGTGATTGAGAATCTTCGTAAGCGGCATAAATAAAAAAACCGGGGAATTTCCCCGGTTTTTTTTATCTGCAAGTCAGGCTTTTGGTTTGTAGTTACGCAACGCGTTGCGGCCGAGAACCACACCAGAACCGATAATTCCACCGAGCAAGACTGCCAGAATTAACGCGATGGCCTTTTTCGGGCTGTCACGATAGACGGGAAGATCCGGCTTCATAACGTAACGATAAACATGGATGGTATCCGGGTTCACGTTTAACTTCTCAATATCCAGTAAGTTTTGCTTAGTCTGGTAGTAAGCGCCAGAGAAGACCAGTGGACGAGATGCTTCGTTATCAATCATTGATTTCAGCGCTTCGCTCCCCAGCAGGAACATGGTTTCCTGAGTCACGTCCTGGGTCTGCTGGATCTGCGGAGTGGTAATTTTCGCAGCTTCCGCGTTCTTAAGCGCCTCAGAAATCTGTTTAATACGCAGTTCTTTCTGCTCCTGAGCAACTTTCTCCTGGTTTTCAAGAGAGTCATTTAGCGTGGTAATCTGCTGCTTAATGTTATCTTTAAGATCGAGCGCAAGTTCCTTCGCAGTTTGCTCGTCTACTTGCTGAATGTATTGCGCCAGCTGCTTCTGCGCAGCTTCAGCAGATTCACCTTGATACGTGACGCTCAACGGCAACGCTTGCCCTTTAACGGTAGAATCGATGGTCAGTTTTTCTGGCATTTCCTGATTTTCTAGCGCCTGAGCTAAAGCAGAAAATGAGGAATTGAAACGACCAATGGCACGGTTTTGGATATCCTGCATTGAAGGAGCAGCACTACCATAAAGGATATTCAGTGCATTCGCGTATGTGGCAATCTGCGCCGCATCCGGCTGGGAAATGATGGCGGACGAGGTCCATTTTTCTTTTGCAACGGTGATGTAAATACCCGCAATGATGATAAAAACAGCAACAAAAGCGCCAATTACCCACTTTCCACGCCACAGCTGTAGCACTAAATCAAGTAAATCAATTTGCTCCGGACCATTACTGCTATTAACCGGAGTATTGTTGTTCTGCGTCATACAATCCCTAACAGATGAAAAAGGGCAAAAAAAAATGATGTCTACATAGTGTATCCGTTGCCAGCGATTTTTCTATCAGAATCCGATGAGTTATATCGGAAAGATGGGTTATATAACTCGCGGCCAACGCGCTATCATATAGCAATTCTGATGTCTCAGGCATCGACAAGAACGAAGAGTTAACGAGGAAGATATGAAATTTTTGGTTACGGGCGCGGCAGGTTTTATCGGATCGCATGTCAGCAAACGCTTGCTGGATGCCGGACACCAGGTCGTCGGTATTGATAATCTGAACGACTACTACGACGTCAATCTCAAGCTGGCACGTCTGGATTTACTGAAATCCGGGAATTTCACCTTCCACAAGATGGAGTTAGCCGATCGTGAAGCCATGGCAGCGCTGTTTGCCTCTGAGAAGTTTGATCGCGTGATACATCTGGCCGCACAAGCAGGTGTGCGTTACTCGCTGGAAAATCCGCACGCGTATGCGGATGCTAACCTGGTCGGTCACCTTAACGTGCTGGAAGGCTGTCGCCATAACAACGTTCAGCATCTGCTGTATGCGTCATCAAGTTCAGTTTATGGCCTCAACCGTAAGATGCCCTTCTCTACTGACGACTCGGTAGACCACCCGGTGTCATTGTACGCGGCGACCAAAAAAGCCAATGAGCTGATGTCGCATACTTATTCCCATCTGTATAACCTGCCGACCACTGGTCTGCGTTTCTTTACCGTGTATGGCCCGTGGGGACGTCCGGACATGGCGCTGTTTAAGTTTACAAAGGCGATGATCGAAGGCAAAAGCATCGATGTCTACAACTACGGCAAGATGAAGCGCGACTTTACCTATATTGATGACATCGCCGAAGCTATTCTCCGCCTACAGGATGTCATCCCTCAGGCTGATGAAAACTGGACTGTCGAAACCGGTTCGCCGGCGACCAGTTCCGCGCCTTATCGCGTTTATAACATTGGTAACAGCTCTCCGGTTGAGCTTATGGATTACATTACGGCGCTGGAAGAAGCACTCGGCAAAGAAGCAGAGAAAAACATGATGCCGATTCAACCGGGTGACGTGCTGGAAACCAGCGCGGACACGAAAGCGTTGTATGACGTTATTAGCTTTAAACCGCAGACCTCAGTCAAAGACGGGGTGAAAAACTTCGTGAACTGGTATCGCGCTTTCTACAACGTCTGAAACAAAAAACCCGGCACACTGGCCGGGTTTTTTACGTGCTTAACGCAGAATATCAGTCGCTACCAAACAGATCGCGGGTATACACTTTATCCGCCACGTCTGCCAGTTCTGCTGCCATGCGGTTAGAGATGATCACGTCCGCTTCCTGCTTGAATGCATCCAGATCGCGAATCACGCGTGAATGGAAGAACTCATCTTCCTGCATTGCAGGCTCATAAATAATGACCTGCACACCCTTCGCTTTAATACGCTTCATGATCCCCTGAATGGACGAGGCGCGGAAGTTATCGGAACCGCTCTTCATGATCAGACGATACACGCCCACCACTTTCGGCTGACGCGCGAGGATAGAATCAGAAATGAAATCCTTACGCGTACGGTTGGCATCAACAATCGCTGAAATCAGGTTGTTTGGCACAGCCTGATAGTTGGCCAGCAGCTGCTTGGTATCTTTTGGCAGGCAGTAACCACCGTAGCCAAATGACGGGTTGTTATAGTGGTTACCAATGCGCGGATCGAGACAAACACCTTCGATTATCTGGCGGGTGTTCAAACCCAGGCTCTCAGCGTAGCTGTCCAGTTCGTTGAAGTAAGCGACACGCATTGCCAGGTAGGTATTGGCGAAAAGCTTAATCGCCTCCGCTTCAGTGGAGTCGGTAAACAGTACCGGAATATCTTTCTTAATTGCGCCTTCCTGCAGTAGGGCAGCAAAGCGCTCAGCACGTTCAGAACGCTCACCAATCACGATACGGGAAGGATGCAGGTTATCGTATAACGCCCTGCCCTCGCGCAGGAACTCTGGCGAGAAGAAGACGTTATCGATGCCCAACTCTTCTTTGATGGATTTAGTGAAACCTACCGGAATGGTTGACTTAATCACCATCACCGCGTTCGGGTTGATTGCGATAACGTCTTTAATGACCGCTTCTACAGTGGATGTGTTGAAGTAATTCGTTTTCGGATCGTAGTCGGTAGGAGTGGCAATGATGACGTAATCCGCATCGCGGTAGGCATCTTCTTTATCCGTCGTTGCACGGAAGTTCAGCGGTTTATTAGCAAGATATTCCTGGATTTCTTTATCGACAATCGGGGATTTCTTTTGATTAAGCATATCCACTTTGGACTGAACGATATCCAACGCCACCACTTCATGGTTTTGTGCGATCAGAATGCCGTTTGAAAGCCCGACATAGCCCGTTCCGGAGATAGTTATTTTCATTCGTTTGACTTCTTCAGTATGAGTTTCTGGTGACAATCAAACCGTCACCACTATGATTAACTGGTGGTTTTTTATCGCTAACGCTATTTAACTGTCAAGGTTAAAGCTGAATGGATGAACGCTCTTCCGCCCCTCCGAGGGGTCCCGAACAAGGCTCAAAGTGCCTATCTTCTAGCAGCATTACTGCTTCTTTATGATGTAGCAGACTCATAACAAGCAGCTTCAAATCAGACTAATCCCTTAGTCAGATTTAGCAGGTATTGCCCATAGCCGGTCTTTTTCAAAGGCTCGGCAAGTGCACGGAGCTGTTCAACATTGATAAAGCCTCTGCGGAATGCAATCTCTTCAGGGCAAGATACTTTCAGCCCCTGACGCTCTTCAATAGTTGCGATGAAATTACTTGCCTCAATCATGCTCTGGTGCGTCCCGGTATCCAGCCATGCATAACCGCGTCGCATCATCGCGACGGATAATCTTCCCTGCTGCATGTAAAGACGGTTGATATCCGTTATTTCCAGCTCACCGCGTGCTGAGGGACTTAAGCTCTTCGCCATCTCAATGACATCGTTGTCGTAAAAATAGAGGCCCGTTATTGCATAGTTACTTTTCGGCTGCTGAGGTTTTTCTTCAAGACCGATCGCAGTGCCGTCTTTGTCGAATTCAACCACACCGTAACGTTCAGGATCGCTGACATGATAGGCAAATATGGTTGCCCCAATTTCCTGGCTGGCGGCCCCCTCCAGCAATCGAGGAAGATCGTGACCATAGAAAATATTATCGCCTAAAACCAGCGCACAGTTGTCCTCGCCGATAAATTTTTCGCCAAGAATAAACGCCTGAGCTAAACCATCCGGGCTAGGCTGTATCTTATATTGGAGGCGCAACCCCCATTGGCTACCATCACCCAGAAGTTGTTCAAAACGAGGGGTATCCTGCGGTGTACTAATGATAAGAATATCTTTGATACCAGCGAGCATCAGCGTTGAAAGCGGATAATAGATCATCGGCTTGTCATAGATGGGCAACAGCTGCTTACTCACCGCCATTGTGACGGGATAAAGGCGAGTACCCGAACCGCCCGCTAAGATAATACCTTTACGCTTCGCCATTACTTGCGCCCTCCATAATTCTGTTCAATCCAACTCTTATAGGCACCACTTTTAACATTCGAGACCCATTCCGAATTGTTTAAATACCACTCAACCGTTTTACGTATACCGCTCTCAAAGGTTTCCTTAGGTATCCAGCCTAGTTCACGACTAATTTTATGCGCATCTATTGCATAACGGCGGTCATGGCCAGGTCGGTCTGCAACATAGGTTATCTGCTCGTGATATGATTTTTCCTTCGGAACGATTTCATCCAGCAAATCACAAATAGTGTGTACAACTTCAATATTTTTCTTCTCGTTGTGACCACCGATATTATACGTTTCGCCGGTTTTACCTGTTGTCAGAACCGTATAAAGCGCACGGGCATGATCCTCCACATATAGCCAGTCGCGAATTTGATCTCCCTTCCCGTAAATCGGTAACGGTTTGTTCTCAATGGCATTAAGAATAACCAGCGGGATTAGTTTTTCCGGGAAGTGGAAAGGTCCATAATTGTTTGAGCAGTTAGTGACAATTGCTGGGAAGCCGTAAGTACGGATCCACGCCCGGACCAAATGATCGCTGGATGCTTTCGAGGCGGAATACGGACTACTCGGTGCGTATGATGTTGTTTCTGTGAAGAGCGGTAATGGCGCAGAATCAGTTTGCTCATCAGGATGAGGTAAATCACCATATACTTCATCCGTCGAAATGTGATGAAAACGGAACGCTGCTTTTGCCGCGTTATCCAGTGAAGACCAGTAAGTGCGGCAAATTTCCAGCAGGACGTAAGTACCGACAATATTAGTTTCAATAAACGCCGCTGGCCCGGTAATAGAACGATCGACATGGCTTTCCGCAGCCAGATGCATTACAGCATCTGGCTGATGAGAGGCAAAAATGCGCTCCATGGCAACTTTGTCACAGATATCAGCATGTTCAAATACGTAACGTGCGTTATTGCTGACTTCTCGCAAGGATTCAAGGTTACCGGCATAGGTCAATTTATCAACGTTAACAACGCTATCCCGTGTATTGCGAATAATGTGTCGGATAACCGCGGAGCCAATAAAACCGGCGCCACCAGTAACAAGAATTTTCACGCGATCTATTCCGTTAAAAAGTGAGTGGATTGGGCGGGATAAAAAAGCCCGGTATTGCTACCGGGCCTGACTGAATGGCGAAAAATTAAATTATATTAATCCAGCCATTCAGTATGGAACACACCTTCTTTATCCGTACGTTTATACGTATGCGCACCGAAGTAGTCACGCTGAGCCTGGATCAGGTTGGCAGGGAGTACGGCCGCACGATAGCTGTCGTAGTACGCCACTGCAGCGGAGAAGGTCGGCACAGGAATACCATTCTGTACAGCGTATGCAACCACATCACGCAGCGCCTGCTGGTATTCGTCAGCAATCTTCTTAAAGTAAGGTGCCAGAAGCAGGTTAGCGATACCTGCATTTTCAGCATAGGCATCGGTGATTTTCTGCAGGAACTGGGCGCGGATGATGCAACCTGCACGGAAGATCTTCGCGATTTCACCGTAGTTCAGATCCCAGTTGTTTTCGTCAGAAGCCGCGCGCAACTGAGAGAAACCCTGCGCGTAAGAGACGATTTTGCCCAGGTACAGAGCACGACGAACCTTCTCAACGAATTCCGCTTTGTCACCAACTGGTTTAGCCTGCGGACCAGACAGCACTTTGGAAGCCGCAACGCGCTGATCTTTCAGAGAAGAGATGTAGCGAGCGAATACGGATTCGGTGATCAGAGACAGCGGTTCGCCCAGGTCCAAAGAGCTCTGGCTGGTCCATTTGCCGGTACCTTTGTTCGCCGCTTCGTCAAGAATCACATCGACCAGGTATTTACCCTCTTCATCTTTCTTCGTGAAGATATCTTTGGTGATGTCGATCAGATAGCTGTTCAGTTCGCCTTTGTTCCACTCGGTGAAGGTCTCTGCGAGTTCTTCGTTGGAAAGATTCAGGCCCCCCTTCAGCAGAGAGTAGGCTTCAGCAATCAGCTGCATATCGCCGTATTCGATGCCGTTGTGAACCATCTTAACATAGTGGCCTGCACCGTCCGGGCCAATATAGGTCACACACGGCTCACCATCTTCCGCAACCGCAGCGATTTTGGTCAGGATTGGCGCAACAAGCTCGTACGCTTCTTTCTGGCCGCCAGGCATGATAGATGGGCCTTTCAGCGCGCCCTCTTCACCACCGGAAACACCGGTACCGATGAAGTTGAAACCTTCAGCAGAGAGTTCACGGTTACGACGAATGGTGTCCTGGAAGAAGGTGTTGCCACCATCAATGATGATGTCGCCTTTGTCCAGATAAGGTTTCAGGGAATCGATGGCTGCATCGGTACCTGCGCCCGCTTTCACCATTAACAGGATACGACGAGGCGTTTCCAGAGATTCAACAAACTCTTTAACCGTATAGAAAGGAACCAGTTTCTTACCCGGATTCTCAGCGATGACTTCTTCGGTCTTATCACGGGAGCGGTTGAAAACGGAGACGGTATAACCACGGCTTTCGATGTTGAGCGCCAGGTTGCGCCCCATCACTGCCATACCGACAACGCCGATCTGTTGCTTGGACATTACATACTCCTGTCAGGTGTGGTCGCCGCGACTTATGCGCGGCTTGAATATACGATGGATGTTAACTCAAGTTAAGCGCCACTGTGTAGTGTAAGATGCCATTAAACGCTCGGAACGTTTACTAATGCATCACCCTTATTTGTATGCCATTGGATACACTTTAAGGAAGAACTCGTCTAAATGACCAAAATTCAATGTAAGTAGATGATTTGACCCAGTATCATTTCAACATATGCTTCTGCTTGTTTCTCATCTGCTGCCTCTACGTAGCAACGGAGTTCAGGTGCATTCCCTGATGGACGAAGATGAAAAATATCGCCATTATCAAGCGTAAAGCGCACACCATCCGTTTGATCTATATCAATACATTTTCGCTGCGCGAATCCGAGTTGAAGTAAAAATTCATCTGGAGATGCAAGTGCGTAAGCAATGATTTGTTGACTCTTTTCAGATGCGAAATTTTTAACACGGTCTGACCACGTATAACGTTGAGGGAGTTTGTCGACGAGAGATGAAATATTGGCCTTACCAGAGGCGATGAGAAGCATTAAAGCTGGCAAAACAGCATCGCGAGTTGGTAATTTTGAGAGCGTGGTACCATTAATGATCAAATCGCTCGCTAGCAGATAACCTCCGTTCGCTTCGAAACCCGCAACGCTCTTATGAGAGACTAACAGATCGTCAAAAGCAGCTATTACGTAAGGGGAACCAATTTTAGTTCTTGCTACGGATTTGAAACGCTGGGTTAATTCGACAGCAGTATTGCAACTTACCGGAATGGCTAAGGCATCAATATTTAGCTCGAGAGATGTTAGTAGACCAAGAAGATCACCGCGTAACCAGTTACCTTTTTCATCAGCCAACAGTGGACGATCACCATCCCCATCAGTTGAAAAAATTGCATCTAATTTGTATTTTTCGGACCATTTCAACGCAAGAACTCGATCCTCTGCACTTACAGCTTCTGTATCAATCGGAATGAAGTCCTCACTACGCCCCAGTGAAACAACTTCAGCACCTAGCATTTCAAACAATTTTTTATATAAATCACGCCCCGCACTCGAATGTTCATAGATGCCAATAGTTTTACCACTAAGAGAATCTCCACTAAACAAATCAACGTAACGTGCAATATATGCGTTTGCACCATCAGGCATGACACACAGCTCAGGAAGATTTTCAACTGGTGAAAAATGATAATCACTATCCACAATAGCTCGTTCATCATTCTTGGAGATTTCACCATCTGGACGATAAAATTTTAGTCCATTGCGATCAAAAGGAATGTGGCTACCCGTGACCATGATGCAAGGTATTTTTTTCTGCATAGAATAATAAGCTAAAGCAGGAGTTGGAATCACTCCATGAAATTCAACATTAAATCCATGTTGCATAATAGCATCAGCACATGCTTGTGCAATTTCGTAACTGCTAGGACGATTATCAATTGCTAAAGCAACAGTGTTGAAGAAATGACTCTTGCTCACTTCATTTATGAAAGCATGTGCAAATGCTGCGCATACATTGTGATTAAAATCACTGACCAAACCGCGCGCTCCACTTGTTCCAAACGCAATGTTACTACTTTTTATAATTTCTTTACATGAAAGCATTTGAGTTCCTTCCATTTATTTATCTTCCATTCTAAGAATATCTTCTTCGGATATTACATCCCCAACCTGAACCTCAATAATTATCAAAGGTAAAATCCCTGGATTCATTATGGAATGTTGTTGTCCAACTTTTATAAAAGTTGATTCATTTTCAGTAAGATAAAAGTATTCGTCATCTATTTTTATTTTTGCTGTACCTGATACAACAATCCAATGTTCATTTCTATGATAATGCAGCTGATTAGATATTTTGGAGCCGGGTTTTATAGTTATTCGATTGACGAGATATTTATCATGCGTATCAATCCGCTCTATCTCCCCCCACGATCTAAATTCATTTTTAAAATATGAAAGCTCAAGTCGATTATTTTTTTGTAAAGATGTGGTAATCGCCTTAATGTCCTGAACGTGATCCTTATGAGCGATCAAAAGAGCATCTTTAGTGTTTACAATAATATGGTCATTTACACCAACAGTTGCAATTAAAGAAGAATCAGACCGTATATAGTTCCCAGTACAATTATGGGTAATAATATCTCCGCTAATGAAGTTACCAGAAGAATCCTTCTCTGATAATTCCCACAATGCAGCCCAGGAGCCTACATCGTTCCAGTGTGCCTTTAAGGGCACCACAACTGCCTTATCAGTTTTTTCCATAATTGCATAATCAACAGATTCAGAAATGCAGTTTTCAAAACTCTGATGATCTATTCTGATAAAATCCAAGTCGCGAATAGAATTTTTAACAGACAATTCGCAACAATCATAAATCTCTGGAGCATAACGCTTTAGTTCATCAAGAAAAATAGAAGCTCTGAACATAAACATTCCGCTATTCCATAAATACTCTCCAGATGAGATATATGATAAAGCTGTATCCAGATCAGGCTTTTCCTTAAAAGAGTTGACTGCGAAAATGTCAGTACCTATTTCATTACCTTTTTGAATATAGCCATAACCAGTTTCAGGCCGTTCAGGGACAATACCAAAAGTGACTAAGTAACCTTTAGTTGCACATTCTTGAGCATTGTTAATTGCCTGTATGAATTTATCATTTTCCTCAATAGCGTGATCGGCAGCAAGAACTAATAGTAGCGGATCCATACCTTCTTTCAATGCATGGAAGGCAGCTAATGCAACCGCAGGACAGGTATTTTTCCCCTGCGGTTCAAGTAAAATACCGCTAACTTCGAGTGATGAACTTTTTACTTGTTCAGCGACAAGGAATCTATGGTCTTCGTTGCTAATTATCAAGGCTGGTAATTTTTTTATATTTTCCAAACGATTTAGCGTATCAACCAATAATGATTCAGATGACACTAAATTATGGAATTGCTTAGGGAAATATTTTCTAGATAGTGGCCAGAGTCTAGTCCCGACTCCTCCAGCCATAATAATTGGTAGTATCATTTATTAATCCAATAACTTTTCAATATCATTAACAAGGGGAGTAATTTTAGCCTCCCAGGAAAATTTTGTTTCAACATAGCTACGAGCATTGTTCGCTATATGGTTATAAAATCTTTCACTATTGACAAGCTTCGCTATTGCCTCTTGATATTGGTAAAGAGAATCAGCAACTATTATTTCATTATTTTTATTAGCACCTATTCCCTCAAAACCTACCGTTGAGGTAATACATGGTAAACCTAATGCCATATACTCAAGAATTTTATTTTGCACACCTGCACCTAAACGCATCGGACAAAGACCAATATGGCCATTTCTGCACGCCTCATTAATATCATCGACAGAGCCTGCAACACTAACGCATGGGATATTACTCAAGTACTCCTTATCAGACTCTTTTATTCTACCGATGACATTAAAGATCACTTTTTTATTTGGGATAGATAAATGAGGTAGAATTTTTTTTGCAAACCACTTCACTGCATCCATATTCTGCAATGAATACATATTACCTATGAAAATAAGATTCAATTGATTATCATTAGATACATGTCGTTTTTTGAAGAATAATGATTTTGTATCAACACCATTAGGATAGACTTTTATTTCTGAAGATGGATTCGAATATAAATATTCTCTATCGACATCAGAAATAAATGAGACCAGATCGAATTTAGAAGCAATTTTCTTTTCATAATTCTCGAGCCTTTTTTGTTCCAATCCGTAAATGAATGTACGTAAGTTTTTGGTTTCATTTAAGTCCGACACTCTCTTATAATTAAGAGAAATAGCATCAGTCATTTCGAGAATTCTTTTGCTTTTTTTATCTTTAATATAATTACCAGTCCGAATAAGATGTGCAAATACAGCATCATGATCAGGTAAGAGTTCATTTATTTTTCGTTCAAATTTAGCAGAGTTATAATAAGCAATCTGAAGGGGTGTTTTACTCGGAAGTGCTTTAATAACATTAAATCTTGATCTAAGCGGGGAAAGGTAGACCCTTTCTATCTTGGTGAATACGCTATCAGAGATTTTTAAACTCATTTCTTCTTCTGACTCGCATAAAGAAAGTAAAGTTAATTCAAATTTTCTAGAAAGCTGTTCACATATTTTGTAGATACGAAGTCGATCACCTCCGATTACAGGAAAAGGGAAACGAGGTGTAAGGACTAATAATTTTTTCATAAAATATTCCGTCGAAAAGACTCAATACCTGCCTCAAGGCTATAATACTCATTAAAAATTTGATACGGCTTGTTATTTGCAGCTATTTTTAATTTTTCCACTTTCTCTACCATTTCTTGCAATTGATTATTATTACCATCAAATACATTCGAATTGACTGGAAAAACCACTTTATTTTCAACTGCTTCTTTATATCCATATGAACTATCTTTATCTGCAATGACAAATAAATTATAACTTAGCGCCTCTGCAATTTTTGTTTTCATACCACTGCCGTATTTTACGGGGCATAAATATAACATTGCTTTTTGATATAATTCAGACATTTTTGATGATGAAACATCACTGTAAACGCTCAAATTACTTGGGATGTTAATGTTTGCTTCTTGGATAAAGTTATCCAATCCTCTTCCTGAAACACAAAATTTCAGATTAAGGTTATTTTTAGCCAAGGAAATTATGCGAGAAAATGCATGCTGATTTGGATAAAAATCAAAACTACCACTGAAAAATACATATCCCTCACTATTGTCAGTTGGAATCAGCGAGGATTTTAGCAGCACAGGAATAATAATAGATTTATTTTTAACTTCTAAAGCCAGATTATTTTCCGTGGCGGTTCTATCTTCTTCCGTTATAAACGAAATGATTTCACAGTTTTTTACTGCAGAAGTTTCAGAAAAAGGAATCAGAAAACTATCGATTGTTATTAATATTTTTTTTAAAACACCAGTATTTACATTAATTTCTTGAATTAAAGAACTTTCAACGTTGTCCGAGTGAAAAATAACCTTTTTATTTTTGTAAACAAACTTAATTATCTTCGCTAAAATACCTAATCTCGTGCTATGGAAAGCAATGATGTCATATTTCCTTGAGACAATTAAAATTTTAAGGAAATAAGCACCAATATAGGAAGGGCATAGTAGTATGCGACCAACTAAGTCAGTAAAAATATTTTTTTTAATTTTATAATCAGGGGAGTTTTTAGAGAAGATGTCTACTTTCGTTCCACTCATTTCATATAATGATTTGAGTGTGCGTAAGTAAATACCACCTCCGGTTTGTTCGTGAATTGAATTAATTGAAACTAACAATACTTTCATATAATTACATCAGCCTATCTAAAGTCTGCTCAAATCGTTCAATAAGTAAATCCATAGAGTAATTCTCATGGACCCTGTGTTTGATAGATACAGCAAAATCATTCCAGACTAAGCTCTTTTCATATGCTGAACGGATACATTCAGACAGACTATCGGAATTTTGACTGTCAAAAATACGTCCAGTAATATTGTCGAGTACCAATTCGTTTGCAGTACCTGTAGCATCGCTAACAATTATTTTTTTTCCAAACATAGCTGCTTCATTAATGACTAATCCCCACGCTTCGACACCGCGAGTCTTTACAGAGGCCAGAATAACTAAATCTGCATAAGTGAATAAAGTATCACGTTCTTTAGAATTATAAGTTTTATTTGTGATATGAACATATTGACTCAAATTTCTCGAATCAATTAACTCATTAAGCTGATTTAACTCTGGTCCAGACCCGGCAAAAATAACACGAATATTGCTATGTGTTCCAATTAATTTTGTAATTGCATCCAAAACTGTAGCATGGCCTTTGAATTTAACTAATCTTGCAGGGCACACTATTTTGAACAATGAGGAATCATAGATCCACGGTATATCCATGTCAGATATTGGGGAAGGTAAGATGTCAGGAACTGCATTTGGAACATTGATAATCTTTCTTGGATCAGCACCTAAGTTTTCTGCGTACTTTCCATGTTTCTCACCAAAAGCGAATATAAGATCTGATTTTTTACAAATATATTTTTCTAATGGTTTTGTTAATTTCCTTCTTGGATGCTTTATATCGCACCATTGTTCATTCCAAAGAATGAATTTTTTATTGTACATTTTGGCAAACATGAACCCAATGTACGAAATCGCATAGCCTAGATCTGTAGAAATTATTATGTCAGGTTGTTTTTGTTTGAGATGCTTCCATAAATCCAAAGGAATTTCTAGATCCTGCATCTTAGGAATGCGAAAATAACGTCCATAATGTACTTTAGATACATGATCAACCGTTGACTGATTTTTCCTTAAACAATAAAAATCAATGTCATACTTAAGTGACAATGATTTGAATAGCGGAACGCGAAAAGACTTAATTTCATTATGAAGAAGCATCACTTTCATTTTTAATAACTCTTATCCCAGTAGTAACAACCGTGGTATCATCAGGAATATTTTTAAAACAGCAAACGTTACTGCCTATTCTTACACGAGACCCAATTTTAATCGGCCCTATAATCGTTGCGTTGACACCTATAAAAACATCGTTCCCTAGTATAGGTTCTGCTGATTCAGTATTATGTCCGCCTTTACCAATCGTTACCCCTTGATGAATTGTACAATTCTCACCTATTATAGTTTTGGAGGAAATAAATATTGTACCAAAATGACATATTTTCATTCCACCTTCTATTTTCGCCGAATATGGTAAGTCAATACCCGTTAAAATATTAACAATTAATCTTGTGAATCCTGTAACTCCCCATATTAATTGTTTAAATATTGGAACTTTGAACTTTAATCTTAAAGAACGGCCAATTCGGTAATTAATTAGCGCCAAGAATCCAAGCTTGCTAAATGCTTTTGGGATGGCAGAGATGAGATTAGAATCATACCTCCTTAAATCCTTTTTAATGTATTCGAACATAATACGGCTCACTCCTTATTAACACTTAACACCCCCAAAATTATAAATGTAGTTATTAACATGTAAGGCATCATGAAACCAGGGAAAAGTAGCCCTTGCCAAACAATCATTGAAATAAAAATAGCACAATCTCTATTGTAACTTCCCAATTTAATCAGGTATACATAGAAAATAAAAGCACTTAAACCAAACCCTGATATCATCCAAATAAATAAATTATCAGCAAAAACTGGGAATGAACCTAAGCCGAACATAATTACTTTATAATTATCATAATAGCTGATAATAGTGCCCCAAGTGTTCAACCTGTTCATTAAACTTCCTGTGTAAAGATATTTACCTATGAAGTCAATTACAGAAGGAATGAGCCCAATAGTTGAAATCATTACACTTATAAAAATGGTGATGAATACACTTTTAATATGCGGTTTTTTAATATTTAAAATAGTAAGTAAAAGTAAAACTGCTAATCCAAGATAGGCGCTTGCAGTTTGTGATAATAAAAGAGTAAATCCACTTATCAATAATGTGAAAATGATTTTTTTGGAAGATTTTAACTTTGTTGCTAAAAAAATGCATAATATGCTTAAAGATGCCAATGTTGCAGTATTTTCAAAAAAACCAGATATACGCTGTTCGTCTTTGAACAGACCATAAATAAGGTTAAGTGCTAGCGCAAACGTTAACATTATCCATATATTGTTAAGAGCTTGAAGCCTCCCTTGAGTCAAGGCAATTCGATAGCCTACAGCGAAATAAAGTGGTATCAAAAGATAGCGAAGATAAATTAACGTACTGCGGTAATAATCTCCTAAAGGAACAAATTCGCTTATTCCGCGGTCTGTTACCAGCCAGTTTAATTTTTCATAAAAATCAGTATTGATTTGATCGCTAACATTTGCAAAACCATTCCCCGCATTTATCATTACAACAAGAGTAGTGATGATAATGTAGAAAATACCAATGTTGTTGATAACTATTTTTTTATAATGTAATAATAATATGAAAAAAATGAGAATAAAGAGTAAATCTGATATTGTTCTCGATGAAGGAAATGTAAAGTTCTCAAAAAAGGGCGGCAACAAGAAAAACATCTATTACTCATCCTTATATAATTTATCGATTTTATCGATAAGCTGTTTCATCGAAAATCTACTCTGATATTCTTCATACAATTTATCTTTATATTTTTCAATATAATAGCTTTTATGGTCTAAATAATTTATTAATAACATTGACAGCGAGTTGGAATCTCTTGGCTTAAATGTTAACTCGCTAAAATTCTCACCAAGAATTTCTTTGATTCCTCCGTTATTTGATGCAAACACAAGTTTCTTTAGCGACATAGCTTCGATAACTACACGTCCAAATGGTTCATTATCCGATGGACAAACAATCAAATCCATGTTTTGCATGTGTTGCAACGGGTCACTGCAAAAGCCCATGAATAATACATGATTTATCAAACCATATTGTTCAACTAATCTTACGATCTTTGCATAATACTCTTTTTCTGTTTCTCTAATTGGAGCACCATAAAGCTTGAAAATAACATTATCAGGAAACCGTCCATATTTATCGCGCATCAACTTTATTGCTTCAATCAAAATATGATGACACTTCCATTCATCATATCGAGAAAACATTGCAATTTGAACAATATCATTTTTAATTTTTTGATCTAAAATTAGCTCTGTTTCTTCGACACCATTATATATGACTTTAATCTTTTGGTTAGTTTCTGATACATTCTTAATATCTTTCACCAAACTTTCTTTTACAGCTTTAGAAATGGCTATTGTATAGTCATATTTGCTGATTAGGACTTGGTTAAAAACAGAGTACTCAATATCCCTTACATGTGCTATTAATTTACACTTATATATTTTTTTCAAATAAGAACAATATAATCGTGATCGAAACGTATTCACATGGACAATGTCTATATTTTTACTTTTTAAGTAAATACGCATTGAAAACCAAAATTTAAGTAAGTTAATAGGGAAAAGATATTTACCCATACCTGACTTTAAAGACGGTTGAGGAATGATACGGTGTTCGATTTTTTCATCATTTAACCATTCTCGTAATGGCCCATCCTCTCCTATGACTGCAGTAACTTGATAACCTTTATTACGAAAGCCAATAATAAGAGATTGTAAACTTTTCTCAGCGCCTCCCAGGCAAGCATAGCTATTGACGAAGCAGATATTTTTCATGCTGTAAGTACCTTAAGAAGGTTATTTTTGAAAATAATTATTGAATAGAACCCAAAACCAAGAAAACTTATGATAATAGGAATTATAAACCCTTTGGGTTCATTAACATTCAATGAAAAACAATTAAGAATAAAGAATAGTAAAAACGCAGTAGATACAATGAAAATTAATATCTTTATTTTTCTAGCCTCAAAGCTCAACCCAAATTTTTTGTAGTATAACTTTGATAATAAAAGAGACGCAGCAAAATTTGATATGCAATACGAGACGATCAATCCAGAAACTCCGAAAAACCTTGATAACACAATGCTCAAGCAAACATTTAGCAATACTGAAAAAGCGCTATTGTAAACAGTCACTTTCATTTTATCGACTGCCCAAAATGCTCTTTTCATAGTTGCGCTGACAGCCTCAAAATAAACAGCAATACTTAGCCAGTTAAACATTTCTGATGCCAGTGCTATTTTTTCAGGACTTGTATTCTTTAATAAAAAAGTAAATATTGTATTCGAGTAATACCATCCCATTACAACTGGTAATGTTAATAAAGCAATTAAAAGTAGAATCACATCATTAACATAATTTGCCATTTCAACTTCATTCCTGCTTTTACTACAAATTTTAGGATAAGCAAAAGTCAATACACTCACGACAATAATATTTATATAAAGCGCATAGAGCTGTTGAGCAAAGTATAATGAAGACAAACTACCTATAAGTAATCCTGATGCGATTATTTTATCTGTTATTTTCGATGATTGTGTCAGGGCTGAATTAAAAGCTACCGGGATGATATTTTTAACAAACAGTTTTCTACTTTCTGCTCTGGTTAACAATATTGTATTCTGTTCTTCCTTTTCTTTAACTTGATTTTTCTTAGTGCATATGAATGTTAGACATACATATAAAAGATATTGAATTACTGCTGAGAAAACGAAGCATAACACGAGTGCTGAATTATTTTTGTTTCCAGAAACCAAATACATAGATAAAATAAATATAGCATTAGCAAAAATCATTGGTAGCGGCATTAGTTTTTGCTTTTCACTAGCGACCATATGAGCTTTGTATAGTTCGCAAAACACCATTAAAGAATAATAAATTAATATATAATATATTATATCGCCGATGATATTTTTAGTGGCGAGTGGTATATCAGAATAATAG
>NZ_JBLKBZ010000036.1:0-23920 GCF_047530935.1 Enterobacter sp. 03-F-07-AD-ECC
AGGCGCGGGAATAAAATCCCATTCAGACGCCGGATAGATTCAAGCAAGCCAACTTGTCGTCAAAATCGGTGTTGCAAAAACGGGAGTGACCATAGATTCGTTTTCCAACGCTTCCATATAGTCGGCATACCACTGAAGCATTTCACGCCGGCCGTCTATGTACTGAGCGTGGTTGTACGTTCCTCGAATAGAGTTTTTGTCGACGTGTGCCAGCTGCGTTTCTATCCACGCGGTGTTGTAGCCCTGTTCGTGCAGGATGGTACTCATGGTGTGCCGGAAACCGTGCCCGGTGACTTTTCCGTCATAGCCAATACGCTTAAAGACTTGGTTTATGCTGGCTTCACTCATTGTTTTTCGCGGATCGTTACGGCCAGGGAACATAAGCGGGTAATTGCCTGTTAGCTCTTGGAGCTGGCCAATAAGCGTAAGAGCTTGCCTGGACAACGGTACCACATGAGGGCGACGCATTTTCATGCGTGAGGCTGGTATTTCCCAGACCGCCTTACTGATATTGACTTCATCCCAAAATGCCCCGCGGAGTTCGCCGGTACGCAAGCCGGTGATAATCAGCAGACGAGCAGCCAAAACTACTAACGCGCTTCCTGTATATCCTGACAACGCCTTGAAGAAATCAGGCAATTCTTTCGGTGTGAGGAAAGGATAATGATTGGACTCATGCCCTTGCATGGCGCTGGTGAGATCCGGAGCGGGGTTATACTCAGCACGCCCGGTGACTATTGCGTAACGGAAAACTTCCCCGCAGCGCTGCCTAACTTTTTTGGCCTTTTCTGTAGCGCCGCGCCCCTCAATGCGCCGCAGCACATTCAACAGTTCAAGCGGTTTGATATCGGCTATTGGTTTTTTGCCAATGTAAGGGAACACATCTTTGTTGAAAGCCTCCAGGATGTCTGAAGCATACCCAGCAGACCATTTTTTTAGTTTGCTGCTGTGCCACTCAAGGGCAATATCTTTGAAGGTGTTGTTTAACTGCGTTTCACGGGCGATCTTCTCTTCCCGTTTCGCTTCCATAGGATCGATACCCCCAGCGATACCCCTTTTGGCTTCTTCACGTTTTGCCCGAGCATCGGCCAATGTGACTTCAGGATACACACCCAGCGCTAACAGCTTCTCTTTGCCGGCTACACGATACTTGAGCCGCCAGTATTTGCCGCCATTAGGTTTAATCAGGAGATACAAACCACCACCATCAGCCAGCTTGTAAGGCTTATCTTTAGGTTTGGCGGTGTCCACCTGCCGGGCGTTTAGTTTCACTTGGGGGTACCTCCTCTAGACCGAACAGCATATACCCCCATAAGTACCCCCAAACGACTGTAGATTTCAGGGAACTTTAGTAGACGTAGAAATACTAAAAGGGGCTGTAAAGCGCAGAGTATAAGGGGTTTCAGTGAACTTTAGTAGACTTGGGGAGACGTTAGAATGGTGCCGATAATAGGAGTCGAACCTACGACCTTCGCATTACGAATGCGCTGCTCTACCAACTGAGCTATATCGGCCCTGAGAGGCCGGTTACGAGCGTAACCACGGGGCAAAAGGTTAGATCTATCCGGGTGATGCGTCAATGCCCTTTTGAATCAAACGGCTATTTTTGCATCACCCGTGATTATTTACGCACGAATCGTATCGTCGCCGATGCCGATCCACTTGTAGGTGGTCAACGCTTCCAGGCCCATCGGACCACGCGCGTGCAGTTTTTGCGTGCTGACGGCCACTTCCGCGCCCAGACCAAATTGTCCACCGTCGGTGAAGCGGGTTGATGCGTTCACGTACACGGCAGAAGAATCCACTTCGTTTATAAAGCGGTCGGCATTGCGCAGCGTGCGCGTCAGGATGGCGTCAGAATGCTGAGTACCATGCTCACGGATGTGCGCGATAGCGTCGTCGAGATCGGCTACGATCTTCACGTTCAGATCCAAAGACAGGAACTCGTCGTCATACTGCTCCGCGTTTACCGGCACCACCGTCGCCGGGCCGTCTTTCAGCAGCGCCAGCGCCTTCTCGTCCGCGTGCAGCGTGACGCCACTCTCGGCCATCTGCTTGCTCAGGGCTGGCAGGAAGGTGTTCGCGATACCCTGATGCACCAGCAGCGTTTCCACCGTATTACAGGTGCTTGGACGCTGGGTCTTGGCATTCACGATAATCTTCAGCGCCGGTGTAATTTCGGCGCTCTCGTCCACCACGATATGGCACACGCCGATACCGCCGGTGATCACCGGGATCGTCGACTGCTCGCGGCACAGCTTGTGCAGGCCCGCGCCACCGCGTGGGATCAGCATGTCGATGTATTTGTCCATGCGCAGCATCTCGTTCACCAGCGCACGGTCCGGGCTTTCGATAGCCTGCACGGCTCCTGCCGGTAAGCCGCACTCCTGCAGCGCCTGCTGGATGACTTTCACCGTCGCGGCGTTGGTGCGCCATGTCTCTTTCCCGCCGCGCAGAATAGCGGCATTACCGGTCTTCAGGCACAGGGACGCAACGTCCACCGTCACGTTCGGACGGGCTTCATAAATCACGCCGATAACGCCGAGCGGCACGCGACGGCGCTCCAGACGTAAACCGCTGTCGAGCAATCCGCCGTCAATCACCTGCCCGACCGGGTCGGCCAGATTACAAACCTGACGGACATCGTCGGCGATGCCTTTCAGGCGTGCCGGGGTCAACGCCAGACGGTCGAGCATCGCTTCGCTCAGACCATTGCGGCGCGCTTCCAGCAGATCCTGTTCGTTGGCGAGGAGGATTTCCTGCGACTGCGATTCCAGATAATCAGCGATTTTTTCCAGCACGCGGTTTTTCTCGCGGCTGGAAAGGAGCGCCAGTTTGTACGAGGCGGCCTTGGCGGCGGCACCCATTTGTTCCAGCATTTTCTGGCTCCTTAACGAATAATCATGTCGTCACGATGCACGGCAACCGGGCCATACTCGTAGCCCAGAATGGCGTCGATCTGCTGCGAGTGGTGACCCGCAATACGGCGCAGAGCATCGCTGTTGTAGCGGCTGACGCCGTGAGCGATGTCGCGACCTTCAAGGTTACGGATACGGATCACTTCACCACGGGAGAAGTTGCCTGTCACGTTTTTAATTCCTTTAGGAAGCAATGAACTCCCTCTTTCCAGAATCGCCGCGGTCGCCCCTTCATCCACGGTCAGTTCACCTGCCGGCGGCGCGCCGAAAATCCAGCGTTTGCGGTTTTCCAGCGGGGATTCCTGGGCGTGGAAGCGCGTGCCGACGGAAATGCCTTCCATCACGTCGCCAATGACGCCAGGACGGCTGCCCGCCGCAATGATGGTGTCGATCCCGGCGCGGCAGGCCACATCCGCCGCCTGCAGTTTAGTGCCCATGCCGCCCGTTCCCAGGCCAGAGACGCTGTCGCCGGCGATGGCGCGCAGCGCATCGTCAATGCCGTGGACATCGGTAATCAGTTCAGCTTCCGGGTTGGAGCGCGGGTCTGCGGTAAACAGCCCCTGCTGGTCGGTCAGGAGCAAGAGCTTGTCGGCACCGGCCAGGATCGCCGCCAGCGCAGAGAGGTTATCGTTGTCACCCACTTTGATTTCAGCGGTAGCCACGGCGTCGTTTTCGTTAATCACCGGGACGATATTGTTGTCCAGCAGCGCGCGCAGCGTATCGCGGGCGTTCAGGAAGCGTTCTCTGTCTTCCATATCCGCGCGCGTCAGCAGCATCTGCCCGACGTGAATGCCATAAATTGAGAACAACTGTTCCCAGAGTTGAATGAGTCGGCTTTGTCCCACGGCGGCCAGCAGCTGTTTAGAGGCGATCGTCGCGGGGAGTTCGGGGTAACCCAGATGTTCACGCCCGGCGGCAATCGCCCCGGAGGTCACAATAACAATACGATGCCCTGCGGCATGCAGTTGAGCGCACTGACGTACAAGCTCAACAATGTGGGCGCGATTTAGGCGGCGCGATCCGCCTGTTAAAACACTGGTGCCGAGTTTTACCACCAGCGTCTGGCTGTCACTCATGATTCTCTGCCGTTCAACGATAAGGGAAAGTGATGTCGAACGAACGTTTTAACAGGTGTCAGGCCCGTTGCCAACTGCCACAGCACATCGCGAAACACTTTGTTGCGCGGGATCAGGAAGCGTAGCGGCGGATTTTGACAATTTTATTACCGAAATAATAAATCACAGTTTTTTAAAATTAATCTTAATTTGTCATAAAAGTTTCATTCCGTAACGTTAAAACCCTTTCTGTTTTTTCACGGGACTTAAGCATGAGCTTATCGTCCAGCGAATTTTTAAGCGCGTTTATAAGACAGGATCGAAAATGAAAAAGAGCACTCTGGCATTAATGGTTATGGGCGTTGTGGCTTCCGCATCTGTTCACGCTGCCGAAGTTTATAATAAAAACGGCAACAAACTGGACGTGTACGGCAAAGTTAAAGCAATGCACTACATCAGTGATGACGATTCAAAAGATGGTGACCAGACATACGTGCGTTTCGGTTTCAAAGGTGAAACTCAGATTAACGATCAGCTGACGGGCTATGGCCGTTGGGAAGCGGAATTTGCAGGCAACAAAGCAGAGAGCGATTCCACTCAGAAAACGCGTCTGGCATTCGCCGGTCTGAAGCTGAAAGACTTTGGTTCTCTGGATTACGGTCGTAACCTGGGCGCGTTGTATGACGTGGAAGCGTGGACCGATATGTTCCCTGAGTTTGGCGGCGACTCTTCCGCGCAGACCGATAACTTCATGACCAAGCGTGCAAGCGGTCTTGCCACTTACCGTAACACCGACTTCTTTGGCGCGGTTGATGGTCTGGATATGACCCTGCAATACCAGGGTAAAAACGAAAACCGCGACGTCAAAAAACAGAACGGTGACGGTTTTGGTACGTCTCTGACCTATGACTTTGGCGGCAGCGATTTCGCGGTAAGCGGCGCGTACACCAACTCTGATCGTACCAACGCGCAGAACCTGCTGACCCGCGGCGAAGGCAAAAAAGCCGAAGCCTGGGCAACCGGTCTGAAATATGATGCGAACGATATCTACCTGGCGGCGATGTACTCCGAAACCCGCAATATGACCCCAATTTCTGGCGGCTTTGCCAATAAAGCGCAGAACTTTGAAGTGGTCGCACAATATCAGTTCGATTTCGGTCTGCGTCCATCCCTGGGTTATGTCCAGTCTAAAGGCAAGGATATCGAAGGTATTGGCGATGAAGATCTGGTGAAATATATCGACGTCGGCGCGACCTATTATTTCAACAAAAATATGTCCGCGTTTGTTGATTATAAAATCAACCAGATTGATGACGATAACAAACTGGGCGTGAGCAGCGATGATATCGTTGCCCTGGGTATGACCTACCAGTTCTGAGTCGGCAGTAATAAAAAAACCGGCATTAAGCCGGTTTTTTTGTGCCCGGTGGCGCTGCGCTTACCGGGCCTACGGGATCATCACCCGGCATTATTTCATCTTTACGCCGTCAATTTCGCCTTTTCACTGGAAAAATCATCGGCAGGCTCAAGCTTCAGGTCCAGCGTGGCCAGTAAATCGCGCGCCTTGTCGTGGAACTCTTTCAGGGTATATTCCAGGCGGTCAATCACTTCCTGATCTTTGATGGTGGTGGCCTGCCAGTTGCCGTCTTTATTAAACAGGCCAAACTGGTAGCTATAGGTAAAACGTTTCTCTTCTGCTTCCATTTCCATCCACCAGCCCCAGAATTCACGTTTTTCGGGTGCAGGCTTCACGTTGACGCATACAGCCAGGCAGTCGAAAAAAAAGCGATTCTCTTCACACTGCTCTTCTCGAATATACGGGCCAAGAGCCATGAACTTCTTAATCAATCTACTTTTCGGGTGTCCACTCGGTAACGTCATTACGATCTCCTTTTGTGAAGCCACTGTTTTACCAAACCATCAAAATTTAGCAATCTCTTAACACAATCTCTGGGCGATCCAACGCGTAATCTCTTTTAATGCTTTGTCAAAATTCTGATACACCGGGCTGAAGGGAACTTCCAGCAATTTGCCATCCGCAGATGACGATGTGATTAAGCGTGACTCCTCTTCCGGGCTGAACGGATCGTTTTTCCAGAAGCCGGACAGCATCGGCGTTGGACACCGGCGTCCCAGCAGGCCCTGCGTTTTTAACGAATAGCGATTGAGTTCCACGCGCAGCGCTTCGTCTGAAGCATCATGCATGCCAAGGCGGCTGGCCAGTACGTCGAGGTACATTTCCGGCACGCTGCCCTGACGGGCAGGATCGCTGAGCAGAGCGTGAACCACTGGCCCAAGACAGGCTACGGCCTTCAGGCGTGACGCCTCAAGATAGGCCAGACGCACGGCCACGTTCGCCCCAAAGCGGAAACCAAACGCCGCGACGCGGGTGTGGTCGACCCAGGGAATGTTTTCCAGCGCTTTCAGCGCATGTTGGTGCAGAAGACTGGAATCCTGCGTCAGTTTCCATTTAGAGGAAAAACCGATAGAGGGCATATCAAGCGTCAGCATCGCGATCCCTTTTGGGGCGAAGTAACGCTCATACAGGCTGTAATAGTCGATTTGCAGCGAATCCAGCCCACCGCACATCAGCACGGTCGGAAACGGGCCGTCGCCTTCAGGCATATGCAGGAACCCGGTCACGGGCCCGCCGCCGGGGATGGTGAACTCAAGCTCGCGCATCCGGCCCGGCAAGCGTTGGGCAGCCTCTTCATAGGCACGGTTTGCCAGCGCCTGCGCCTGCTCCGCCAGCTCATCCCCTTTTAAGTGCGGATAGGCGGCAATGGCGTAAAGGTTGGCTGCGTGCAGCCAGTGCTTGCCGCTGAGGGTGGCGTCCTCTTCCTGGCTGGCTTTTTGCTGCCAGAGCATCGCCTGTTTCGACCATTCGTAGATCCAGTTGCCGCCGCGGTAACCCACCACCGTATCGTAGAGTTCGCTGTCGGTACGCTCGGCTTCACTCATGACGATACGCGCCTGCACATCGAGGATTTCACGCGGATCGATACCGCGCCAGATCCACATCAGGCGGTTAATCATGCGATACCAGTGAGGCACGTTTTTACCGTCTAATGCAGACTGGACGGCAGGCTGGTTCCCCGGATTGAAGCGACGCACCAGCGTCGAGGTTTCAGGGTGCTTGAAACGGGGTTTGAAGAGTGTCTCGGTGAGATTCGCCTGCGTCATTGCGTTGCCTCCATGGATACGTCATATAGTGTCCATTGTAACGCGTGGCAGAATAAAAAGAACAACGCCCGGCATAGCCGGGCGCGTAAAGTTACGTACGGAAATTAACGGCCTGAAATAGGCGGTACAAAGACCACGCCCATGTCCCATGGCTGTTCAATCCAGGTATCCTGTGGAATATCAATCACGTAATCATCCACCAGTGGGCGGCCCGCCGGTTTCGCGAAGATGGTGACGAAGTGTGCTTTTGGGTACATTTCGCGGATAGCCACCGCGGTACCGCCGGTATCCACCAGGTCATCAATAACGATGAAACCTTCACCGTCGCCTTCCGCGCGTTTCAGCACTTTCAGCTCACGCTGGTTGTCGTGGTCATAGCTGGAAATGCAGACGGTATCGACATGACGAATACCCAGCTCACGGGCCAGCAGCGCCCCCGGTACCAGACCGCCACGGCTAACGGCAATAATGCCTTTCCACTGTTCAGAAGGCATCAGACGCGCGGCCAGTTTGCGTGCGTGGATCTGCAACATGTCCCAGGTGACGACGTATTTTTCGCTCATGTGAAGTGTCCCAGCCTGTTTTTATACGGCTTAAAAAGTGTTCGAGGGGGAAATAGGTTGCGCGAGATTATAGAGATCTGACGCACTAAAAACCAGTGTTTAGCGCCCTCTGCCTGAGTTTTTACATGCTTTATGCTACCAGCCATCGGAGAAAGTGGTATTCTCAGTTGCATCTCGCAAGCCTGACTTGTGGTAACTATTAACCTGCTAACCCTGTGACCTGCAACTCGCTTTGCAGGGCATCGACAAGGAGACTTATCGTGTCTGAACTGTCTCAATTATCTCCCCAGCCGCTGTGGGATATTTTTGCCAAAATCTGCTCCATTCCACACCCGTCTTACCATGAAGAACAGCTTGCCGAACATATTATGGGTTGGGCGAAGGAAAAAGGTCTGCACGCTGAACGCGACCAGGTTGGCAACATTCTGATCCGCAAACCGGCGACCGCAGGCATGGAAAACCGTAAACCGGTTGTGCTGCAGGCGCACCTGGACATGGTGCCACAGAAAAACAACGACACCGTTCACGACTTCACGAAAGACCCGATCCAGCCGTACATCGACGGCGACTGGGTGAAAGCGCGCGGCACCACGTTGGGTGCAGATAACGGTATCGGTATGGCCTCTGCGCTGGCGGTACTGGCGGACGACAGCGTTCAGCACGGTCCACTGGAAGTGCTGCTGACCATGACCGAAGAAGCGGGCATGGACGGTGCGTTCGGTCTGCAGGCGAACTGGCTGCAGGCGGATATTCTGATCAACACCGACTCTGAAGAAGAAGGCGAGATCTACATGGGCTGCGCGGGCGGGATTGATTTTATCTCTACCCTGCCGCTCTCCCGTGAAGCGGTGCCTGCTGGCTTCCAGACCTTCAAGCTGACGCTGAAAGGGCTTAAAGGCGGCCACTCCGGCGGTGATATTCACTTAGGCCTGGGCAACGCCAACAAACTGCTGGCACGCTTCCTGGCGGGCCACGCGGCTGAGCTGGACCTGCGTCTGGTCGATTTCAACGGCGGTACGCTGCGCAACGCAATCCCACGTGAAGCGTTCGCGACGGTAGCCGTTCCAGCCGCCAAAGCGGACGAGCTGAAAAAGCTCTCCAGCGTCTATCTGGATATCCTGAAAAACGAACTGTCCGCGAAAGAGAAGAACCTGACCGTGGTGCTGGAGTCCGTGTCCACGGATAAAGCCGCGCTGACCCCCCAGTCTCGTGACACCTTTATTCAGCTGTTAAACGCGACGCCAAACGGCGTGATCCGCAACTCAGACGTCGCGAAAGGCGTGGTTGAAACCTCTCTGAACGTGGGTGTGGTCACCATGGGCGACGACAGCGCAGAGATCATCTGCCTGATCCGATCGCTTATCGACACCGGTAAAGAGTACGTAGTGAGCATGCTGGAATCTCTGGGCACGCTGGCCGGTGCGAAAACCTCTGCTAAAGGCAGCTACCCAGGCTGGCAGCCGGACGCAAGCTCTCCAGTGATGGCACTGGTGCGTGAAACATACCAGCGTCTGTTCAACAGCACCCCGAACATTCAGGTGATCCACGCGGGTCTGGAATGTGGTCTGTTCAAGAAGCCGTACCCGAACATGGATATGGTCTCCATTGGGCCAACCATTACCGGGCCGCACTCACCGGATGAGCAGGTTCACATTGAAAGCGTGGGCCATTACTGGACCCTGCTGACTGAACTGCTGAAAGCGATTCCTGCTAAGTAATACCCTCACCCCAGCCCTCTCCCAAAGGGAGAGGGTGAACAACGTCGCGCCACTGGCCTTTTTACAATCCCAATACCAGCTGTCGTTCCAGCTGCGGATCCAGCAAGGTAACGTGTAACCCCACCAGCCTGACCCCTCGCCCGCCCCGACGTTCATCCCAGGCCTTTTTCGCCGTCGCGATGAGATCCTCTTTATTCAGGCGCGGCCAGACATGCTCCTGAGTCGTCTGCTGAAAATCATTGAACTTAAGCTTCACGCCCTGACGGGCAATCAGCAGGTCCGGTTTGACCTTGATTAAGCGCCGTTCCAGTTCAGGATAGAGCTGCTCCGTAATGATGTTTTCGCATTCAGACCAGTCATGAATATCTTCAATCAGTGTGCGTTCAACTCCAACCGACTTTCGCAGCCGCTCGCTGCTGACACTGCGCTCGTCTATACCCTGACTGCGCTCCCACAGCACGCGGCCAAATTTTCCAAAGCGTTTAAGCAGCATGGCTAAATCGCTGCGCTGTACATCTTCGCAGGTTCGCAGCCCCATGCTTTCCAGCTTTGCCGCAGAGACTTTGCCTACGCCCGGGATTTTGCCGAGCGGCAGCGTTTTTAAAAACGCCGGGACCTCTTCCGGGGTAATAACGTACTGGCCGTCGGGCTTGTTGAGATCGGACGCTATTTTGGCGAGGAATTTCACCGGTGCGACACCTGCCGACGCGGTCAGATTCAGCTCCTGGAAGATAGTCCGGCGGATCTCCTGCGCCATCAGCGTCGCGGAGCCGTGACAGTGCACGCTGTCGGTGACATCAAGATAAGCTTCGTCCAGCGACAGAGGTTCAATCAGTGAGGTGTAGCGAGAGAAGATTTCGCGGATATGCAGGGACGCTTCTTTGTACGCCTCAAAGCGACCGGGTAAAAGCGTGAGATGAGGACAGAGCTTAAGGGCCATGGCGGTAGGCATGGCGCTGCGCACGCCAAATTTGCGCGCAGGATAGTTGGCGGTGCTGATTACACCGCGCTGGACACGGCTACCGCCAATGGCAATAGGAATATCCCGCAGCGCCGGGTTGTCACGCATCTCCACTGCGGCAAAAAAACAGTCCATATCGACATGGATTATTTTGCGCATTACGACCACCACACATGTATTTATATACAGTATATCAAAGTCTAAAAAATGCGACAGCAGATTTACCTTCTCTTATTTGTCATAAAAATATGATACAAAAAACAACACGTAACTTGTTGTATATATTAATTTTTTATGTGAATAAGGATATAAATTCATGAGAAAAATACTCGCGCTCTCTCTGCTGCTCGTGACGGGAACGAGCTTCGCTGGCCCACAGATCGTTGCCCACCGGGGCGGAACAGCCGACGCACCAGAAAACACAGTACAAGCGATCAAACTGGCCTTAGAGAATCAGGCTCAGGCAGTCTGGATAACCGTGCAGCTCAGTAAAGATGGCGTTCCGGTCCTGTATCGTCCTTCTGATTTAAAAGCGCTGACGAACAAAACAGGCAAAATCTCGGACTACACGCTTGCGGAGTTATCGGCAGTTGACGCTGGCTGGAGCTGGGGCGGTGAAACCCATCCCTGGCGTGGCAAAGGGGTGACGATCCCCACCCTGAAAAGCGTACTGGAAACCTGGCCACAAACCCGGTTTTATATAGATATCAAATCACCTGACGCCGATCCGGCCACGATGGGAAAAGCGCTTCTTGCGGTGCTTAATGAGACCCAGAGTCTGGGGCGGGTGAGGGTTTATTCTACTGAGGACCGTTATCTTGCCTCGCTTCCGGCAGCAATCCCACGCTTTGTTACCCGAAGTGAAACGCGCTCCAGGCTGGTAACAGTATCGCTGAGCCATCAGTGCCTGCCACCAGAGCAGACGATGCAGGAGTACTGGTACGCGCTAGAGCTGAACAGAACCGTTGACGTGGTTGAGAAATTTACCCTTGGTGAAGGGGTGTCCCGCTCAACCCTCACCTGGGATAAAGAATCCATGGACTGTTTCCGCTCGCAGGGCAACAGTCACGTTATCTTGCTGGGCGTGAACACCGCCGAAGATTATAAAAAGGCAGAGGCGCTGCAGGCGGATGCGGTGATGGTCGACTCGCCCGCCGCCGCAAAAGCGTGGGCTAAATAAGCCAGCAGGCCGCAATAATGCGGCCTGCTGTTATCGTTACGTCGCGATTTACAAAATTCGGCGCTGCTGCTCCCGCGCCATCCTTTTTTTACGGGCATCGCACGGTTCCGGGCAGTCGCAGACTTTTTCCATGCCAATGGACGAGATCCCACCGCAGCTGCCCTGAATGCTTTTGCGCTTGATGATCCAGCCTAACGACATGCCGAATATGACCAGTACAAAGACCGCGAAGGTTGCCAGAAACGTCAGCATCATCAGCCTCCAAAATCATCCAGCAGGATGTTCTCATCTTCCACGCCCAGATCTTTAAGCATCTTGATCACGGCGGCGTTCATCACTGGCGGACCACACATATAAAACTCGCAGTCTTCCGGCGCAGGATGCTGTTTGAGGTAGTTTTCATACAGCACGTTGTGGATGAAGCCCGTATGGCCGGTCCAGTTATCTTCCGGCTGCGGATCGGAAAGCGCCACATGGAAGGTGAAGTTAGGGTTTTCACGCGCCAGCTGTTCGAACTCATCGTCATAGAACATCTCACGCAGCGAACGCGCCCCGTACCAGAAACTGATTTTACGCTGACTGCCAAGCCGCTTGAGCTGGTCGAAAATGTGCGAACGCATCGGCGCCATACCTGCACCACCGCCGATAAATACCATTTCGGCATCGGTCTCTTTCGCAAAGAACTCGCCAAACGGGCCGGAGATGGTCACCTTGTCACCCGGTTTTAATGACCAGATATACGATGACATGACGCCCGGCGGCGCATGCGGTACCGCTGGCGGCGGCGTGGCGATACGCACGTTAAGCATGATGATACCCTTCTCTTCCGGGTAGTTCGCCATGGAGTAAGCACGAAGCGCGGGCTCTTTAACCTCAGAGACAAAGCGGAAGAGGTTGAATTTATCCCAGTCGGCACGGTATTCATCAGGCACGTCGAAGTCAGCATAGGCTACGGTGTGCTCCGGACATTCAATCTGGATATAGCCCCCCGCCCGGAACGGAACGCTCTCTCCTTCAGGCACCCGCAGTTTAAGCTCTTTGATAAACGTGGCTTTGTTATCGTTGGAGATAACTTCGCATTCCCATTTTTTGACGCCGAAAATCTCCTCCGGCAGTTCAATTTTCATGTTCTGGCGCACCGCGACCTGGCAGGCCAGACGGCAGCCCTCTTTCGCCTCACGCTTGGTGATGTGCGACAGCTCAGTGGGCAGAATATCGCCACCGCCCTCTTTCACCTTTACGCGGCACTGCCCGCAGGAGCCACCGCCGCCGCAGGCCGAAGAGACGAAGATGCCGTTGCCGGCAAGCGTATTCAGCAGTTTATCGCCGGCTGGTGTGCGGATCTGGTTTTGCGGTTCATCGTTGATATCGATAATGACATCGCCGGAATTCACCAGCTTCGCGCGCGCCACCAGAATCAACCCCGACAGCACCAGTACAATCAGCGTGAACATCGCCACGCCAAGCATAATTTCCATCAGTTAGCCCTTATAGCTGCACACCGGAGAAGGACATAAAGCCCAGCGCCATGAGACCGGTGGTGATAAAGGTGATCCCTAAGCCACGCAGGCCTGCAGGCACGTTGGCATATTTCATTTTTTCGCGGATCCCCGCCATGGTGACGATAGCCAGCATCCAGCCGATCCCGGAGCCGAAACCATACACAATTGATTCGCTGAAGTTGTAATCACGCTGAACCATAAACGAGACGCCACCGAAGATGGCGCAGTTCACCGCGATCAACGGCAGGAAGATCCCCAGTGCGTTGTAGAGTGACGGGAAATACTTATCAAGGATCATCTCAAGGATTTGCACCAGCGCCGCAATCACACCGATAAAGGTAATGAAGTTCAGGAAGCTGAGATCCACCCCCTCCACCAGCGCGCTGTCGCGCAGGACAAAGTTGTACACCAGGTTGTTGATCGGCACCGACAGGCCAAGCACCACGGTAACCGCTATGCCCAGGCCAAATGCCGTTGACACCTTTTTGGACACGGCAAGGAACGTACACATGCCGAGGAAGAACGCGAGCGCCATGCTTTCAACAAACACCGCGCGCACAAATAAACTCAGGTAATGAGCCATTGTCGGTTACTCCTTTTCCTGCTGTTCTGGCTTCAGGGTACGAATCAGCCAGATCAGCAAACCGATAATGAAAAATGCGCTTGGAGCCAGCAGGAACAGGCCGTTTGGCAGATACCAGCCGCCGTTCTGTACCGTGTCCAGCACCGTGATGCCAAACAGCTTACCGCTGCCAATCAACTCACGCAGGAACCCTACGGACAGCAGGATCACGCCGTAGCCGAGGCCGTTGCCGATGCCGTCCATAAAGCTCGCCAGCGGGGGCATTTTCATGGCATAGCCTTCTGCACGTCCCATCACGATACAGTTGGTGATAATCAGGCCCACAAATACCGAAAGCTGTTTCGATATTTCATAGGCAAAGGCTCGCAGCAGCTGATCGACCACGATCACCAGCGAGGCGATGATCGCCATCTGCACGATGATCCTCACGCTGTTGGGGATATGGTGGCGGATCATCGAGATAAACATGCTGGAAAACGCGGTAACCAGCGTTACTGCCAGCGTCATCACCACCGCCGTTTCCAGCTTGGTGGTCACCGCCAGGGCTGAACACACACCCAGCACCTGCAGCGTTATCGGGTTATTGGCTAAAAGTGGGCCAATCAGCACCTTTTTAACTTCTTTCAGTTCACCCGTATCAGCCATGGTTCAGCGCTCCTTCACGTACATTTTTCAGGAAAGGACCAAAACCGAGTTCGCCCATCCAGAAATCAAAACTGTGCTGCACCCCTTTGGAGGTGAGCGTGGCCCCGGATAGCCCGTCAACGGCATAGACATCGTCAGGACGCGCAGACCCTTTCATCACCTTCAGCGCAGGCGCTCCGCTGTCGTCGAGCACTTTCTTCCCGACAAACTGCGCGCGCCAGTTAGGGTTCTCCACTTCACCACCGAGCCCCGGCGTTTCACCCTGGTCATAGTAGGTGATGCCTTTCACGGTGCGGCCATCCGTATCAAGCGCCACGAAGGCGTACATCATTGACCACAGGCCGTTGCCGTAGATGGGCAGCACCACTTCCTGCACCTGTTTTTGCTCATCACGTACGAGGTAGATTTCAGCCAGATTGCTGCGACGCTTAATGCCCGCCGGATCCTGAGATGCGTCCAGCGTCATGCTCATCTGCGGGTCTTTTAATGCCAGCGCCTGGTTATATTTCGCCGGATCTTTATCCAGCAATTGACCCGTTTTTAAATCCACCAGACGCGCGGTGATGCGCTCAGCAAAGACGGCCGACACATCGTCTGCACTCATCCCTTCCTGCATCAGCCCGGCGACGGCCAGGATGTTGCGCTGTTTATCCAGCGCGCGCTGCTCCTGCTGTCGCGGCTTTAACCCCACGGCAGAACCAGCCACCACAATGGAACAGACCAGACACAGGACCAGCACCACCAGCAGCGTTTTGCCGATGCTGTCGTTATTTTTGATTTCAGCCACGTGCCTTCCTCCGCTTAATGTTGGCGCGCACGACCAGATAATCGAACAGTGGTGCAAACAGGTTGGCAAACAGAATGGCCAACATCATCCCTTCCGGATAGGCCGGGTTGACCACACGAATCAGGACACACATCACCCCGATGAGCACGCCATAGCTCCATTTCCCTCTGTCAGTAAAGGAAGCAGAAACCGGATCGGTGGCCATGAACATCATGCCGAAGGCGAAACCGCCCAGCACCAGATGCCAGTACCAGGGCATGGAGAACATCGGGTTGGTGGCGGAACCGATAAGGTTGAACAGTGTGGCAGTCAGCACCATGCCGATCATGACACCGGCGACAATCCGCCAGGAGGCCACGCGACCAAACAGGATGATCGCCCCGCCAATCAAAATCATCAGCGTGGAGACCTCCCCAATGGAGCCCGGGATGTTGCCCATAAACGCATCAAACCAGGTGACGGGTTGGCCTGTCGCATTGTTCACCAGCGTTTCACCGCCGTGCGCCGCCCATTGTGAAAGCGGTGTCGCCCCAGAGAAGCCGTCCGCAGCGGTCCAGACCAGATCGCCGGAAATTTGTGCCGGATAGGCAAAGAACAAGAACGCACGCCCTGCCAGCGCAGGGTTGAGGAAGTTACGCCCGGTTCCCCCGAAGATCTCTTTCGCGATGACCACACCAAAGCTGATCCCCAGCGCGGCCTGCCAGAGCGGTAACGTTGGCGGGACAATCAGGGCAAACAGAATGGAAGTAACAAAGAAGCCTTCGTTGATCTCATGTTTACGAATAATGGCAAACAGCACTTCCCAGAACCCACCCACGATAAATACCGTGATGTAGATCGGCAGGAAGAACACCGCCCCCAGCGTCATCATGCTGATCCAGCCCGCGTCTGGGGCAAAACTTACGCCAAGCGACTGTGCCAGACGGTAATGCCAGTCAGACTGGATCACCTGCGCCAGTTGCTGAGCATCGTACAGATGATGCAGCGCCGGAATGGTCTGCAGCCCCACGTTGTACATGCCCCAGAACATTGCCGGGAAGACGGCAAACCAGACCAGAATCATCATTCGCTTCAGGTCGATGGCGTCACGAACGTGCGCCGCGCCTTTCGTCACCAGACCTGGCGTGTAGAAAATGGTCGTCGTCGCTTCATACAGCGGGTAGTACTTCTTCAGTTTACCCTCGGTAAAATGCGGCTCTATTTTTTCAAAGAGGTGTTTTAAGCCCATGGTTATCCTTCCTGCTCAATGCGGGTTAACACCTCGCGCAATACCGGTCCATATTCGTATTTTCCCGGACAGACATAGGTACAGAGCGCCAGATCTTCTTCGTCCAGCTCCAGGCAACCCAGCGCCTGGGCGCTGTCGGTGTCCCCGGCAAGCAGATCGCGCAGCAGCACGGTGGGCAGAATATCGAGCGGCATAACACGCTCGTAGTTGCCAATCGGCACCATGGCGCGCTCACCGCCGTTTGTGCTGGTGGAGAAGTTGAACAGCTTATGACGCAGGAAGTGGCCGAGCGTGGTGCGGGTGACGGAATACTTTTCTGCACCTGGCAGCACCCAGCCGAAGAGCTCTTTCTCACGCCCTTCCAGCACAATGCTCACCTGCAGATGGAAGCGTCCCAGATAGGCCTGCGGCCCAACGGCATGACGGCCGCTGAGTACCGAACCGGAAATCAGACGGTTTTCACCCGCTTTGGTTTCGTCGTCCAGCAGTTCATTGATATCCGCACCCAACAGCGTTGTCACCAGGCGCGGGTTTGCCGCCTGCGGCCCGCCAATCGCGATTACTCGCTCTGTGCAGAGCTTACCGGTGGTAAAGAGTTTGCCGATGGCAATCACGTCCTGATAGTTAAGGTGCCAGACCTGTTTTGTCAGGCTGACCGGCTCAAGGAAGTGAATATGCGTTCCCGCCAGCCCCGCCGGATGCGGGCCTGCAAATTCATTAAACGTCACCTGTCCCTGCGGATGGCCGCCAAGTTTACCGGCACTGGCCTGGCACACGTGGACTTTCCCGGACGTCAGCCGCGTGAGAACGGTCAGCCCGGCATCAAAGGCCTGACGTTGTGCCAGAATAACCGGCTGCGGGTCTGCACTGAGTGGGTTGGTGTCGATTGCCGTAACGAAGATAGCGGCCGGAACCGTGCCAGGCACAGGCGTTTTGCTGAAAGGGCGTGTGCGAAATGCGGTCCACAAACCGGCGTCCAGCAGTTGCGCCTGAACGGTTTCACGGCTCAACGCCGCGAGGTCTGCGGCCTCATAATGGGCAAACTCACGCTGTTCATCCCCTTCAATGCGGATAACCACCGACTGCAATACGCGACGTTCGCCACGGTTGATCGCCACAACGGTGCCGCTGGCAGGGGCGGTAAACATCACGCCGGGATTTTTTTTATCTTCGAAGAGCGCCTGCCCTTTAATGACGCGATCGTCCTGCTGGACCAGCATTGAGGGGCGCATCCCCACGTAATCGTCGCCCAGAATGGCAACATGGCGAACGCTTGCGCCTGCCGAAACGTGCTGTTCGGGCACGCCTGCGATGGGCAGGTCAAGTCCTTTTCTTATTTTAAACATGTGGTTAGCAAGTTTCCGTGAACAACTATTCTGAGGGCGTGAAGTGTACCATTTCCGGCGTTTTCCGGGCAGATAAAACTCAGCTGCAGGTGTCAAATTGCGAACTGATACGCAAAGTTCCTGGAGCCAGCGCGAATTTGATGGGTTATAAAGTAAAACTAATTTGTAAACTAACAGCTCCGCTCTTGCGAAAATCTATAGCGGTGCTAATGTGAGCGCTCCTAACAGATTAATCTGATTTCGGGTCTCTTTTGCCGTTCTGGCAAGTTGGTCTTAGTTTTATCAAGGAACTTGTAGTATGCGTAAAATCGCATTGTTCATTGCGATGCTCCTGATTCCGTGCGTGTCGTTTGCCGGGCTGCTCAGCAGCAACAGTTCAACCACGCCTGTGAGCAAAGAATATAAACAGCAGCTAATGGGATCCCCCGTTTATATTCAAATCTTTAAGGAAGAACGCACACTCGACCTGTTTGTGAAAATGGGTGAGACATATCAGCTGCTCGACAGCTACAAGATTTGTAACTATTCCGGTGGTCTGGGGCCAAAACAGCGTCAGGGCGATTTCAAAAGCCCGGAAGGGTTTTACAACGTTCAGCGTAACCAGCTAAAACCGGATAGCCGTTTCTATAAAGCGATTAATATCGGCTTCCCGAATGCCTTTGACCGTGCGCACGGTTACGAAGGTAAATATCTGATGATCCACGGTGCCTGTGTGTCCATCGGCTGTTACGCTATGACCGATTCCGGCATTGATGAGATTTTCCAGTTTGTCACGGGCGCACTGGTCTTTGGTCAGCCAAACGTTCAGGTCAGCATCTATCCGTTCCGCATGACCGATGCCAACATGGCGCGTCACAAGTACTCTTACTACGCGGATTTCTGGAAACAGCTAAAACCGGGCTATGACTATTTCGAGCAGACGCACAAGCCGCCTGTCGTCTCGGTTGTGGATGGCCGTTATGTGGTCAGCAAACCGCTGAGCCACGAAGTTGTCCACCCACAGCTGGCATCAAATTACACGGTCCCCGAGACAAAATAACACCCACTCGCCTGGCATAATCTTCTGCCAGGTCTCGTTGCCGGTCAGCGGCTGCGTGGCGATAACAGTGACCACATCATTTGGTGTGGTCTCTTTCTGAAAATCAATTTCCACATCCTGATCGAGCAGCTTTGCCACGCCAAACGGTGCACGTCGGGTGATCCAGAACAGGTTCGTCGAGCAGAACGCCATCACATAGCGCCCGTCAGACAACAGCATGTTAAACACGCCCTTCTCGCGCAGTTCAGACGCCAGCGACGCAATATATTTAAATACCGCCGCCATGTTGCCAGGGGTGCGCGGATAACGCTCTGTTAGCTTATGCAGCAGCCAGCAAAAGGCTTTTTCGCTGTCGGTTTCGCCAACCGGGCGAAAATTACCGGTCTCCAGTGACTTATAGCCCGTAAGTTGCCCGTTATGCGCGTAGGTCCAGTTACGGCCCCACAGCTCACGGGTAAACGGATGGGTATTTTCGAGCGCCACTTCGCCGCGGTTTGCCTGACGAATATGGGCGATTACCGAACAGGATTTAATGGGGTAATCCTGCACCAGTTTGGCAATCGGTGAGTTAAAGCTGGGTTGTGGATCCTTGAACGTGCGACACCCTTTGCCTTCGTAGAAGGTGATACCCCAGCCGTCTTTATGCGGCCCGGTTCCCCCACCGCGCTGTACCAGCCCGGTGAAACTAAAGCAGATATCGGTTGGCACATTGGCGCTCATCCCGAGCAGTTCGCACATAGATTACCTCCACTCCACAACTGCGGGGGGCACCGGAGCCCCCCAGCGAAGTCTTACTTAACCATCTCTTTTTCGATCAACTGGATCAGGATGTGGATCACTTTGATGTGAATTTCCTGAATGCGGTCAGCATAACCGAAGTGCGGAACACGGATTTCAACGTCCGCGGTACCGTCCATCTTACCGCCATCTTTGCCCGTCAGGGTGATGACTTTCATCCCTTTTTCACGCGCCGCCGCAATCGCTTTGATCACGTTACCAGAGTTGCCCGAAGTGGAGATACCCAGCAGCACGTCACCTTCACGACCAACCGCTTCAACGTAGCGGGAGAAGATGTAGTCGTAACCGAAATCGTTGCCCACGCAGGAGATATGGCTCACGTCGGAGATCGCAATCGCCGGGTAGCCCGGACGGTTTTCACGATAACGCCCGGTCAGCTCTTCTGCGAAGTGCATAGCGTCGCAGTGGGACCCCCCGTTACCGCAGGAGAGCACTTTGCCACCGGCTTTGAAACTGTCGGCCAGCAGGACCGCCGCGCGCTGAATAGCGTGAATATTGGCATCATCTTTCAGAAAGTTAGCCAGCGTTTCCGCCGCTTCGTTCAGTTCGTTACGAATAAGATCCTGGTACATGAGGATAATCCTTCAGTATTGATGAGATAACACAGTGGAGTGTACCGGATAGCAATAAAAGCGAGAAGCTAAAGGGATGCGAATCGTCTGACGTTTTGCGTTTTCGTGCCGGCAAACAAACGAACAATGTGAACCAGGTTGTAATTATTTTGTAAACACATTGCTAAAGGAAATAACATCAACTACAACCATATCATCACAAGTGGTCAGACCTCCTACAAGCAAGGGAGCTTTTCTTTATGATGATTTTGAGCATTCTCGCAACCGTTGTCCTGCTCGGTGTGCTGTTCTATCACCGTGTAAGTTTATTCCTGAGCAGCCTGATTCTTCTGGCCTGGACGGCTGCGCTTGGCGTCGCAGGTCTCTGGAATATCTGGCTTTTAGTGCCGCTGGCCATCATTCTTCTGCCGTTTAACTTTGCCCCGATGCGTAAGTCGATGATCTCCGCGCCGGTATTCAAAGGTTTCCGCAAAGTGATGCCACCGATGTCGCGCACCGAGAAAGAAGCGATTGACGCCGGTACCACCTGGTGGGAAGGCGATCTGTTCCAGGGCAACCCGGACTGGAAAAAACTGCATAACTACCCGCAGCCGCGTCTGACAGCGGAAGAACAAGCCTTTATTGACGGCCCGGTAGAAGAAGCCTGCCGTATGGCCAATGACTTTGCCATCACCCATGAAATGGCCGACCTGCCGCCGGAGCTGTGGGCATACCTGAAAGAACATCGCTTCTTCGCGATGATCATCAAAAAAGAGTATGGCGGTCTGGAATTCTCCGCGTACGCTCAGGCTCGCGTGCTGCAAAAACTGGCTGGCGTCTCCGGGATCCTGGCGATCACCGTGGGCGTACCTAACTCCTTAGGCCCGGGCGAACTGCTGCAGCATTACGGTACAAAAGAGCAGAAAGATCACTATCTGCCGCGTCTGGCACGCGGTCAGGAAATTCCATGCTTCGCACTGACCAGCCCGGAAGCGGGTTCCGATGCAGGCGCCATCCCGGATACCGGTGTGGTCTGCATGGGCGAATGGCAGGGCGAACAGGTACTGGGTATGCGCCTGACCTGGAACAAACGCTACATTACGCTCGCGCCTGTCGCTACCGTGCTGGGCCTGGCGTTTAAACTCTCCGACCCGGAAAAACTGCTGGGTGGTGAAGAAGATCTGGGCATTACCTGTGCGCTGATCCCCACCTCTACCCCGGGCGTTGAAATTGGTCGTCGCCACTTCCCGCTGAACGTGCCGTTCCAGAACGGTCCGACCCGCGGTCAGGATATCTTTGTCCCGATTGATTACATCATCGGTGGGCCGAAAATGGCCGGTCAGGGCTGGCGTATGCTGGTGGAATGTCTGTCCGTTGGTCGCGGCATTACTCTGCCGTCGAACTCAACCGGCGGGCTGAAATCGGTGGCGATGGGGATTGGTGCCTACGCGCACATCCGTCGTCAGTTCAAAATCTCCATCGGCAAGATGGAAGGGATCGAAGAGCCGCTGGCGCGTATCGCAGGCAACGCCTACGTGATGGATGCCGCCGCGTCGTTAATTACCTACGGCATTATGCTGGGTGAAAAACCGGCCGTACTGTCCGCGATTGTGAAGTACCACTGCACCCACCGCGCACAACAGTCGATCATTGATGCAATGGATATCGCAGGTGGTAAAGGCATAATGCTCGGCGAAGGCAACTTCCTGGCGCGTGGCTATCAGGGCGCACCGATCGCCATCACTGTAGAAGGGGCAAACATCCTGACCCGCAGCATGATGATCTTCGGTCAGGGGGCGATTCGCTGTCATCCGTACGTGCTGGAGGAGATGGCCGCCGCGCAGAACAACGACGTGGATACCTTCGACAAGCTGCTGTTCAAACATATCGGTCACGTAGGCAGCAATAAAGTGCGCAGCTTCTGGCTGGGTCTGACCCGCGGGCTGACCAGCGCCACGCCAACCCATGATGCAACAAAACGTTATTACCAGCATCTGAACCGGCTGAGCGCCAACCTGGCGCTGCTGTCCGACGTCTCCATGGCAGTGCTGGGCGGTAGCCTGAAGCGTCGCGAGCGCATCTCTGCCCGTCTGGGTGATGTGCTGAGCCAGCTCTATCTGGCTTCTGCGGTACTGAAACGCTACGACGACGAAGGCCGTCAGGAAGCGGATCTGCCGCTGGTGCACTGGGGGGTGCAGGATGCGCTGTATCAGGCCGAGCAGGCGATTGACGATCTGCTGGTGAACTTCCCGAACCGTCTGGTGGCAGGTGCCCTGCGCGTGGCGATCTTCCCGACCGGTCGTCATCATCTGGCGCCGTCTGACAAGCTGGATCATAAAGTGGCGAAGATCCTGCAGGTACCGAGCGCAACCCGCTCACGTATCGGTCGAGGTCAGTATCTGGCGCCAACGCCACATAACCCGGTAGGTCTGCTGGAAGAGGCGCTGCTGGACGTGATGGCCGCCGACCCGATTCACCAGAAGATCTGTAAACAGCTGGGCAAAAACCTGCCGTTTACCCGCCTGGATGAACTGGCAAAACAGGCGCTGGCGGGTGGCATCATCGACAACAGCGAAGCCGCACTCCTGGTGAAAGCCGAAGAGAGCCGTCTGCGCAGCATTAACGTCGATGATTTCGAACCGGATGAGCTGGCGACACAGCCGGTAAAGCTGCCGGAGAAACACCGCAAACCTGAAGCCGCTTAACGCGTTTCGTCCTGAAAAACCCCGCCAAGAGCGGGGTTTTTTATTGCCATCTTTTCTCTTTATGTCGTGCTACAGTGTCAAAAAGGGTCGTTTGAGGAGTCTGAATTGTGCCTGGTCTGAAGATTTCTATTTTGCAGCAACCTTTAGTGTGGATGGATGGCCCTGCCAACCTGCGCCACTTTGATCGTCAACTGGAAGGCATTACCGGGCGCGATGTGATTGTCCTGCCGGAGATGTTCACCACGGGCTTCGCGATGGAAGCCGCACAACAGTCGATGCCGCAGGATGAGGTGGTCGCCTGGATGCACGCCAAAGCGCAGCAGACCAACGCGCTGATCGCCGGGAGCGCCGCCCTGCAAACGGAACGCGGCCCGGTGAACCGCTTCCTGCTGGTTGAGCCGGAGGGGAAGGTCCATTTTTACGATAAACGCCACCTGTTCCGCATGGCCGATGAACATCATCATTATGAAGCCGGCAGCGAACGTGTGGTGTTTGAATGGCGCGGCTGGCGTATTCTGCCGCTGGTCTGCTACGACCTGCGCTTCCCGGTCTGGTCGCGCAACCGCAACGATTACGACCTGGCGCTGTATGTCGCCAACTGGCCTGCGCCGCGCTCCCTGCACTGGCAGTCGCTGCTGGTGGCGCGCGCAATTGAAAACCAGGCGTACGTGGTGGGGTGTAACCGCGTGGGAACAGACGGCAACGGACATCACTACCGGGGCGATAGCCGGGTGGTGAATCCGCAGGGCGAGATCATCGCCACCGCCGAACCGCATCAGGCGACGCGCATTGATGCCGAGCTGTCGTTGCCGGCGCTGAAGGAGTATCGCGAGAAGTTCCCCGCATGGCAGGATGCGGATCCGTTTAGTATTGGGTGACATTTTCCCCTCACCCCAACCCTCTCCCTCCGGGCTGAGGTATCCCCAGTAATTTTTTACCGAAAGCGATGAATGTTGCTTCAGGAAAATGAATGACTTATAGCGGCACCCTGGTCCGGCTGTAAATCGCTGAGGCGTTTCCTGCAGGCCGGGGCGAGGCGCAGGGATGCGCCGAGAGGGCGGCTTTACAGGGATGTTACATCCGCCCGTCCCCGATAAGCCGGAAGGAATAAGCCGAAGGCACCGCGAAGCGGCGATTTACCGCCGGGAGCCCGGGTCG
>NZ_JBLKBZ010000037.1:0-22915 GCF_047530935.1 Enterobacter sp. 03-F-07-AD-ECC
CGCGCCGTCCATCTGCGCAGCACCGGTGATCATGTTTTTAACATAGTCGGCGTGGCCTGGGCAGTCTACGTGTGCGTAGTGGCGAGTCGGGGTGTCATATTCAACGTGAGAGGTGTTGATGGTGATACCACGAGCTTTTTCTTCTGGTGCGTTATCGATCTGGTCGAATGCACGAGCAGAACCACCGTAGGTTTTAGCCAGAACGGTAGTGATTGCAGCAGTCAGGGTAGTTTTACCATGGTCAACGTGGCCGATAGTACCAACGTTGACGTGCGGTTTTGTACGTTCAAATTTTTCTTTAGACACGGCTATATTCCTTACTATAGTGCTCTCCCCTCAGGAGAGAGCACGGGACTTAGGTTTTAATCCTGTGGATTACTTACCACGGGCTTCAATAACGGCCTGAGCAACGTTGTTAGGCGCATCATCATACTTCAGGAATTCCATGGTGTATGATGCACGACCTTTGGTCAGAGAACGCAGCTGAGTTGCATATCCGAACATTTCAGACAGCGGAACTTCAGCGTGGATCTTAACGCCAGTTACTTCGGATTCCTGACCGCGCAGCATACCGCGACGACGGCTCAAGTCACCGATAACGTCACCGGTGTTCTCTTCAGGAGTTTCTACTTCAACCTTCATGATTGGCTCAAGCAGAACTGGTTTTGCTTTCTTAAAGCCTTCTTTAAAGGCAATAGACGCAGCCAGTTTAAACGCCAGTTCAGAGGAGTCAACGTCGTGGTAAGAACCGAAGTGCAGACGGATACCCATGTCAACAACCGGATAGCCAGCCAGAGGGCCCGCTTTCAGCTGTTCCTGGATGCCTTTATCAACGGCAGGGATGTATTCGCCAGGAATTACACCACCTTTGATGTCGTTGATGAACTCGTAACCTTTCGGGTTAGAGCCCGGCTCCAGTGGGTACATGTCGATCACAACGTGACCGTACTGACCGCGACCACCAGACTGCTTAGCGTGTTTACCTTCGATATCGGTAACTTTCGCGCGAATCGCTTCGCGGTAAGCAACCTGAGGTTTACCCACGTTCGCTTCAACGTTGAACTCGCGCTTCATACGGTCAACGATGATGTCCAGGTGCAGTTCACCCATACCTGCGATGATGGTCTGGTTAGATTCTTCATCAGTCCATACGCGGAATGATGGGTCTTCTTTCGCCAGACGGCCCAGAGCCAGACCCATTTTTTCCTGGTCAGCTTTGGTTTTTGGTTCAACCGCGATGGAGATTACCGGCTCAGGGAATTCCATACGCTCCAGAATGATCGGGTGATCCGGGTCACACAGGGTGTCACCGGTGGTCACGTCTTTCAGACCGATAGCTGCAGCGATGTCGCCCGCACGAACTTCTTTGATCTCTTCACGTTTGTTAGCGTGCATCTGTACGATACGGCCAAAACGTTCACGCGCCGCTTTCACGGAGTTCAGGATGGTGTCACCGGAGTTAACCACACCAGAGTAAACGCGGAAGAAGGTCAGGTTACCCACGAATGGGTCGGTAGCAATTTTGAACGCCAGTGCAGAGAACGGCTCGTCGTCGCTTGCGTGACGCTCAGCCGGAGTATCTTTACCGTCGTCCAGGATGCCGTTGATCGCAGGAACGTCAACCGGGGATGGCAGGTAGTCAACTACCGCATCCAGCATCGCCTGAACACCTTTGTTCTTGAACGCAGAACCACAGGTTACCAGGATGATTTCGTTGTTCAGAACACGCTGACGCAGAGCTTTTTTGATCTCTTCTTCAGACAGTTCTTCACCACCCAGGTATTTCTCCATCAGCTCTTCAGAAGCTTCAGCAGCGGATTCGATCAGGTTCTGGTGCCATTCGTCAGCCAGGTCCTGCATCTCAGCCGGGATATCTTCGTATTCGAAGGTAACGCCCTGGTCTGCATCGTTCCAGTTGATGGCTTTCATTTTCACCAGGTCGATAACGCCGGTGAAGCCTTCTTCAGCACCAATTGCCAGCTGCAGCGGAACAGGGTTCGCGCCCAGACGGGTTTTGATCTGACCAACAACTTTCAGGAAGTTAGCACCCATACGGTCCATTTTGTTAACGAACGCGATGCGTGGAACTTTATATTTGTTCGCCTGACGCCATACGGTTTCAGACTGTGGCTGAACACCACCAACTGCGCAATAAACCATTACCGCGCCGTCAAGAACACGCATGGAACGTTCTACTTCGATGGTGAAGTCAACGTGCCCTGGGGTGTCGATGATGTTTACGCGATGCGGTTCGTACTGCTTAGCCATACCTGACCAGAATGCAGTAGTCGCTGCGGAGGTGATAGTAATACCACGCTCCTGCTCCTGTTCCATCCAGTCCATGGTGGCTGCGCCGTCATGAACTTCACCGATTTTATGGTTTACACCGGTGTAGAACAGAATACGTTCGGTAGTAGTGGTCTTACCGGCGTCGATGTGCGCACTGATACCGATGTTACGGTAGCGTGCGATGGGTGTTGTACGAGCCATTTGATTCCTCGTTTGTTTCTTTAGGCGTTCAGTTAAGTAACCCAGAGCGGGCAGCTTCTCTGAAGCGCCCGCCTGGTGACTAATACTCCGAAGGGATTACCAACGGTAGTGTGCGAACGCCTTGTTGGCTTCTGCCATACGGTGAACGTCTTCACGTTTCTTAACTGCAGTACCTTTGTTTTCTGCAGCATCAGAAAGTTCGTTCGCCAGACGCAGAGCCATGGATTTATCACCGCGTTTACGAGCAGCTTCAACGATCCAACGCATTGCCAGGGCATTACGACGAACCGGACGAACTTCAACTGGAACCTGATAAGTAGAACCACCAACGCGGCGGGACTTAACTTCTACAGTTGGGCGAACGTTGTCGAGAGCGACTTCGAAAGCTTCCAGTTCATTTTTACCAGAACGCTGAGCCAGGGTCTCCAGCGCGCTGTATACGATTGCTTCTGCAGTAGATTTTTTACCATCTACCATCAGGATATTTACAAATTTTGCCAGCAGTTCTGATCCGAATTTCGGATCTGGAAGAATTTTACGCTGACCAATGACGCGACGACGTGGCATGGGAATACTCCGTTGTTAATTCAGGATTGTCCAAAACTCTACGAGTTTAGTTTGACATTAAGATAAATCAGTTTGGCCTTACTTAACGGAGAACCATTAAGCCTTAGGACGCTTCACGCCGTACTTGGAGCGAGCCTGCTTACGGTCTTTAACACCTGAGCAGTCCAGCGCACCACGAACGGTGTGGTAACGAACACCCGGAAGGTCTTTAACACGACCGCCACGGATCAGGATCACGGAGTGCTCCTGCAGGTTGTGACCTTCACCACCGATGTAGGAAGTCACTTCGAAACCGTTAGTCAAACGCACACGGCATACTTTACGCAGTGCGGAGTTTGGTTTTTTAGGAGTGGTGGTATACACACGAGTACATACACCACGTTTCTGCGGGCATGCTTCCAGCGCAGGCACGTTGCTCTTTGCAACTTTGCGTGCACGTGGTTTGCGTACCAGCTGGTTAACTGTTGCCATTAAATAGCTCCTGGTTTTAGCTTTTGCTTCGTAAACACGTAATAAAACGACCTCATACAATATGAGGACGCGAAATTTTAGGGCTACGTCGAAAAGGTGTCAAGAAATATACAGCGATCTCAAATCACCAGTTCATTTGACTGGCGTGCGTCACAGTAAGATTGACGAAATCAGTATAGCCAACCACGTCAATTTTGGCTGAAATTTGACCAGAAAGACCCCGCGCATCCAGATCGTCCTTTAGCGCAGAGACAGTTATGGGGGCATTTGTAAGGATTTCAACGAAACGGCTGCCTTCCAGCGCAGCAAGTACGCCATCCTGAATCAGCAGCAGGTCATCACCTTCGCGCAGCATGCTCAGTAGCGTGTCGATATCACATTGCCACGGTGAGCGGCTCAGGGTATGGAGCATGGCAGCCTCAGAAAGTCAGAACAGTGTCGTAGTGAGAGAGTTGTTCGCGCAGCGCAGCAGAAGACAGGCACGTGACATCCAGAACAAAAGGCGTCTTCTCATCTAATCCGCGAGCGGCCAGCGAGTCGGCACACACATAGAAGGTTTCAATGTCGTACAGCGGCAACACTTTAAAGGTGGCGATGTAATCCCGCATCAAAATCGCCTGCGGTTGCTGGCCCGCCAGAAGCTGAAACACCCCGTCCCCTAAAAAGAAGACGCCGATCTCCTCGGTCAATGCAGATGTCGCGAGCAGCGCATCCAGCCCTTCTCGGCCCGATGCGCTACCGTGCGGGGCAGTGGTAAAAACAAACGCTACGCGTTTCATCAGAATTGCACCACTCGGTCACAGGTGAGCGCAGCCTGCGCCAGCGCGCCCAGACCACTTAGCGTAAATCCGGGCTGCAGGTTGGAACCGGCTAAACCAAGACGCGCGGCTTCGGTTGTATCAGCGACACCGCGACGCAGGGCCGCTGCCACGCAGATATGCAATTCAACACCCTGCGTCTCATTTAACGCCTGCCAGGCGCGCACCAGATCAAACTCATCGCTGGCCGGCGACGTAAACTGGTTCGCGTTATAAACCCCTTCCCGATAGAAGAAGACGCTCACCAGTTCGTGTCCGGCTTTTAGCAGCGCTTGGGCAAATTGCAGCGCGCTGCTGGCCTGCTGAGTGCCATACGCCGGGCCTGTCACCATTAACGCAAAACGCATTACTTATCTTGCCCCAGGAAATCACCGCTTTTGAACTGGCGAATATAGAGGTAGACCGTATGTTTGGAAATGTTCAGGCGGTCAGCCACCTGATTGATGGCGTCTTTGATATCAAAAATGCCTTTTTCATAGAGATTCAGCACGATCTGACGGTTCTTGGCGTTGTTCGATACGTTGCGATCGGCATTCACCTCTTCAATCGTGAACTCCAGCGTCTGCGTGACGAGATCCTCAACTGAAGAGGCAAAGTTAACAGAAGAGCCCACGTCTGGCGTTTCAGGCGGAATAAAGGTGCTCATGATTTGCGAGAATGGCACATCAAGGTTCATGTTGATGCACAGCAGTCCGATCACACGATGCTCGCGATTTCGAATAGCAATGGTTTCTGATTTCATCAGCACGCCGCTTTTGGCGCGAGTGAAATAGCATTTGGAGACGCTGCTGTCCGCGCCGGTCATGTCATGCAGCATACGCAATGCAAGGTCGGTAATTGGCGAACCAATTTTACGGCCAGTATGCTCACCATTAGCAATGCGGATGGCGGAACACTTCAGATCTTGCAGGGAGTGCAATACGATTTCGCAGTGGGACCCAATGAGCATCGCTAACCCGTCCACCACCGCTTCGTAGGATTTCAGAATATCGAAGTCGGTCTGGTCGAAAGGACGTTGATCCAGCAAATCAAGTTCACTGGTTTCGTTGGTTAAAAGCGACCTGGACATGAAAAAAACACTCCTTTTCAGGAGCCTGTCGTTAGGTTTTCAGGGCAGGCTCATTATCTACACGGACAACTAAATTAATACAGCGTACCTGGCACTTTCCAGTGTTAATTATATCTGCCCCACAATAAAAAAAACCGCCGCCTTAAAGGCGGCGGTTTTCATTACATTACTTCTTCGCGTCTGCGGCAGCTTTTTGATCTGCCTGCGCTTCTGGTTTCGCATCGGCTTTCGGTGCCGGTTTGATATCCAGCAGCTCTACGTCAAACACCAGCGTAGAGTTGGCAGGGATACCCGGAACGCCGGTTTTGCCATAGGCCAGATCCGGTGGGATAACCAGCTTGATCTTACCGCCTTTCTTGATGTTTTTCAGACCTTCAGTCCAGCCTGGGATCACACCATCCAGACGGAAGGAGAGCGGCTCACCGCGGGTGTAGGAGTTATCGAACTCTTTACCGTCGATCAGCGTACCTTTGTAGTTCACCACGACAGTATCGCTGTCTTTCGGTGCATCACCGGTACCTTCTTTCTCAACTTTGTATACCAGACCGGTAGAAGAGGTTTTTACGCCCTTCTCTTTAGCAAAGGTATCGCGGTAGGCTTTGCCTTTCGCTTCGTTGTCTTTCGCGTCCGCTTCCATCTTCGTCTGAGCGGCACCTTTCACACGCGCTTCGAACGCCTGCAGAGTCTGTTCAATTTCCTGGTCAGACAGTTTGCTCTTATCAGCAAACGCATCCTGAACACCCGCGATCAGCTGAGCTTTGTCCAGTTTGATGCCCAGTTTCTCTTGTTCTTTCAGAGAATTTTCCATGTAACGACCCAGAGATGCGCCCAGTGCGTAGGCAGATTTCTGGTCGTCATTTTTGAACGCCGCTTTGCTGTCTGCAGTTGCAGCAGGCTTCGCAGCAGTATCAGCAGCGAAGGACAGCGGCGCGTTCAGCGCAACAGCCATCGTCGTCGCCAGCAGCGTTACTTTAAACAGTGATTTCATCCATATCTCCAGGGCCTGGGGACTCTCACCCCAGCATTAAACGTAAATGAGCTACGTACTATAAAACGTTGTGGAAGAAATCTACAGACAGACTCTCCCGATTCTCGCCACTTTTAAGACTATTTTTGTTTAAATAAGTTTCTTGCCAAAGGGATGGATACTGCACTAAGGAACAAACTCAGTTAAACTTCGCCGCCGCTGGCCCATTATGGCGAATCAGAAACAGACGAGGTGAATGATGAAGGACACAACGATTGAAGCGAGACTGGCTGAACTGGAAAGCCGCCTGGCTTTTCAGGACATCACCATCGAAGAGCTTAACCAGACCGTGACCGCGCATGAACTCGAAATGGCGAAACTGCGGGATCATATGCGCCTGCTGACGGAAAAGCTGAAGGCTACGCAGCCGTCAAACATCGCCTCACAGTCTGAAGAGACGCCACCACCTCACTATTGAGGCGAAAAAAAAGCGGGATAATCCCGCTTTTTTATTTTCCGTTATACGGAATTAGTGGCAGCCACAGCCGCCGTTACCGCAACCACCTTTACCGTGGTCGTGACCATGGTCGTGGCCGTGGCCACCGCAGCAGCCGTCATGGCCGTGATCGTGGTCATGGTCATGACCGTGCGCACCGTGAACGTGGCCATGAGCCAGCTCTTCTTCGGTTGCTTCACGGATAGCGACAACTTCTACGTTGAACTTCAGGTTCTGGCCAGCCAGCATGTGGTTGCCATCAACCACAACGTGGTCGTCTTCAACTTCAGTAATTTCAACCGGAACCGGGCCCTGGTCAGTTTCCGCCAGGAAGCGCATGCCAACCTGCAGTTCGTCAACGCCCATGAACACGTCTTTAGGAACGCGCTGAACCAGGTTGTCGTCATACTGGCCGTATGCGTCGTTCGCGCCTACAGCAACGTCAAATTTATCGCCAACTTCATGACCTTCCAGCGCGTTTTCCAGGCCGGAAATCAGGGAACCGTGACCATGCAGGTAGTCCAGCGGCGCACTCACCGGAGACTCATCAACCAACACACCGTCTTCTGTACGTACCTGATAGGCCAGGCTGACCACCAGGTCTTTTGCTACTTTCATGATATCTCCTGAGCGTGGGAAAATTGCTGGCGCAGATTGTAGCGGAAATCTGCACCCGTGTACCCTTTAGCTTAAAAAAACTCAGGGCATATCGCTAGTCCGGATGAAAAATGCCGATCACTTGCTCTTCTTTGCGTACATGATCGCGTGCTTCTTTGTCGGCCTCACGCATCTGGTGGCCGCACTTAACACACTCAACAACATCAATATTATTTTCACGCCACATTGCCAGAGTATCTTGCGCCTGGCAGGAAGGGCACTTTGCGCCCGCAATAAAGCGTTTACGTACAGCCATATTTGGTTACCCTTTATTCAAATTCGTCCCAGCCGTCCAGCTGGCGTCGTTCCTGCTGCATCTCACGCTGGAAAATCTCCTCCAGCTCGCGACGCGCTTCCCGCACGCGGGAAATCTGCGCCGTATCCGTGTGTACGGGCATCAGCTCGCGCAGCATTCGCATATCCAGCCGTCGGAAGTGCATCTGGGCCCGCTGCGCCTGATGCGGGTGCATACCCAGCGAAATCAACGCCTTGCGCCCCAGCTCCAGCGCACTGGAAAACGTCTCACGCGAGAAGTGTTTCACACCCGCCTGCAACAGTTCGTGCGCTTCAACACGTCCCCGCGCACGCGCCAGAATATGCAGATGCGGGAAATGCTGCTGGCAGAGTTCGACCAGCTTCATCGTATCTTCCGGATCGTTACAGGTTATGACGATCGACTCCGCCGCCTCCGCACCTGCGGATCGCAGCAGTTCGAGCTGCGTCGCATCGCCGTAGTAAACCTTATAACCATATTTGCGCATCAGGTTGACCGCGCTGATATCCCGCTCGAGCACCGTGATGCGCATTTTGTTCGCCATCAGCAGACGACCAATCACCTGCCCGAAGCGGCCAAACCCCACCACAATCACTTGCGGCTTATCGTCTTCCACCCACGGGGCTTCGTCTTCATCATCAGCCGGGTTTAAGCGGCGCGACAGCAGTTTATCCACAAGCTTCATCAGCAGCGGTGTGGTCATCATCGACAGCGTGACCGTCACCAGCAAAAGCGCCATCTGATCGTCTTTGAACAGTTTCTGGGACGATGCCGTAGAGAACAGCACAAACGCGAACTCTCCCCCCTGGCTTAGCACGCTGGCAAACTGCATACGTTCCGAACTGCGCAGCCCGGATATACGCGCCAGGACATACAGCACCAGCGTTTTCACCGCCACCAGCACAGCCACGCTCACAATAACCCACAGCAGATGGGTATAGAGCACACCGAGATTGAGCGCCATGCCCACCGAAATAAAGAACAGCCCTAACAGCAGCCCTTTAAAGGGTTCGATCGCAATTTCCAGTTCGTGGCGGTATTCGCTCTCGGCGAGCAGCACCCCGGCGATAAACGTACCCAGCGCCATCGACAGCCCCAGCGCGTCCATAAACAGCGCAGAGCCTAATACCAGCAGCAGCGTTGCGGCGGTAAACACCTCACGCACGCCTGACGCGGCGATGAAGCGGAACACCGGCCGCAGCAGAAAACGTCCCCCAATTAGCATGCCCGCAAAAGCCAGCACCTTCATGGAGACTTTTGCCCAGTCAAAGTGATCGTCACCCGGCCCGGCCAACAGCGGCACCAGCGCTAACGCCGGGATCACCGCTAAATCCTGAAACAGCAGCACCGAAAACCCCAGTTGCCCCGACTCACTGCGGTTCATGCCCTTATCCCGCATCAGCTGCAATGCCATCGCCGTTGAGGACATGGCAAGGCCAATACCGCCGATGGTCGCCGCCTGCCACGAAAAGTCAGTGAGCATCAGCAATCCGGCCAGAATGGCCGCACTGAACAGCACCTGCGCCGCGCCAACGCCAAAGATAGAGCGCCGGAGCTGCCACAGCTTTGACGGATTAAGCTCCAGGCCAATGATGAACATCAGGAAGACCACGCCCAGCTCGGAGAAATGGAGAATTTCATCGACATCGCTGATGAATCCCAGCCCCCAGGGGCCAATCGCGATCCCCGCCAACAGATACCCGAGTACCGCGCCAATACCGAGCCGTGCGGCCAACGGTACAGCCACCACTGCGGCAAACAAAAACAGCACCCCGGCGAGGAGTAAATTCGATCCTTCCATTAACGCCCTCCTGCCGGAATCGGTGATGCCAGCCATTCACCGTACGCTCTGGCGTGGCTCGCCAGCTCCTTCGGATCCTGACGTCGTGCCCAGTAGACAATAATCGGGCTCATCCAGTGCATACGGCACATCGCCGCCGTCAGTTCAAACGGTCGCAGGATATCGCTCATCGGATAACGGTTAAGGCCATCGTAGCGGTAGGCGCTCTCCGGCTCACCGGTGGTAATCACACTACGCCAGTACTTTCCCGCCAGTTGGTTGCCCCCCACCCCGCTGGAAAACCCCCGGCTCAGCACCCGATCCAGCCACTCTTTCAGCAGGGCCGGACAGCTATAGGTATAGAGCGGATGCTGGAACACAATCACATCATGCTGACGCAGCAATTCCTGCTCGTACGGAATATCGATAAAGAAATCAGGGTAGTGCGCGTAGAGATCGTGCACCGTCACGTTACTGAGCTGAGTAGCCGGCTTAAGCAGGACGCGGTTTGCCACCGAGTCCTGAGATTCCGGATGGGCATACAGCAGCAGCACTTTTGCTGTCTGAGACATCACTCCCCTCCCGGTTCTGTTTCTGTTTTTGTGTATCGTCGTTGTTTTGGGCTACCATGGCGGCCCGGTGCGGAAAATGGCCCACACCTTACATTATCATAATGACAAATTAACATAGTCGGAACATACGGCGCTTCTATGATTGTTTTCTCCTCGTTACAAATTCGCCGCGGCGTGCGCGTCCTGCTGGATAACGCCACCGCCACCATTAATCCAGGTCAAAAAGTGGGTCTGGTCGGCAAAAATGGCTGCGGCAAATCCACCCTGCTGGCGCTGCTGAAAAACGAGATTAGCGCGGATGGCGGTAACTTTACTTATCCGGGAAACTGGCAGCTCGCCTGGGTAAACCAGGAGACGCCCGCCCTGAGTGAGCCGGCGCTCGACTATGTTATTGATGGCGATCGTGAATACCGTAAGCTGGAAGCGGAACTGAACGCCGCCAACGAGCGCAACGATGGCCACGCCATCGCCACCGTCCACGGCAAGCTGGACGCCATCGACGCGTGGACCATTCGCTCCCGCGCTTCCAGCCTGCTCCACGGCCTGGGGTTCAGCAACGAACAGCTTGAACGTCCCGTCAGCGACTTCTCCGGTGGCTGGCGTATGCGTCTTAACCTGGCGCAGGCGCTGATCTGCCGCTCCGATTTGCTGTTGCTCGATGAACCGACCAACCACCTCGATCTCGATGCGGTCATTTGGCTGGAGAAGTGGCTCAAGAGCTATCAGGGCACTCTGATTCTGATCTCCCACGACCGCGACTTCCTCGATCCGGTGGTGGATAAAATCATTCATATCGAACAGCAAAATATGTTCGAGTACACCGGTAACTACAGCTCTTTCGAACGCCAGCGCGCAACGCGCCTCGCTCAACAGCAGGCGATGTACGAAAGTCAGCAGCAGCGCGTGGCGCATCTGCAGAGTTTTGTTGACCGCTTCAAGGCCAAAGCCTCGAAGGCCAAGCAGGCCCAGAGCCGCATCAAGATGCTGGAACGCATGGAGATGATTGCCCCGGCGCATGTGGATAACCCGTTCCACTTTAGCTTCCGCGAGCCGGAGAGCCTGCCAAACCCGCTGCTGAAGATGGAAAAAGTGAGCGCCGGATACGGCGATCGCATCATCCTCGACTCCATCAAACTCAACCTGGTACCGGGTTCGCGCATTGGTCTTCTGGGGCGTAACGGTGCCGGTAAGTCAACGCTCATCAAACTGCTGGCGGGCGAGCTTAACCCGGTAAGCGGCGAAATCGGTCTGGCGAAAGGCATCAAGCTTGGCTACTTCGCCCAGCATCAGCTGGAATTTTTACGTGCGGACGAGTCCCCTATCCAGCATCTGGCGCGTCTGGCGCCGCAGGAGATGGAGCAGAAGCTGCGCGACTACCTCGGCGGCTTTGGCTTCCAGGGTGATAAGGTCACTGAAAACACAGAGCGTTTCTCCGGCGGCGAAAAAGCGCGTCTGGTGCTGGCGCTGATCGTCTGGCAGCGCCCGAACCTGCTGCTGCTCGATGAACCGACCAACCACCTCGACCTCGACATGCGTCAGGCGCTGACCGAAGCGCTGATTGAGTTTGAGGGCGCGCTGGTTGTGGTCTCGCACGATCGTCACCTGATCCGCTCCACCACGGACGATCTCTATCTGGTGCACGACGGAAAAGTCGAGCCGTTTGACGGCGACCTGGAAGACTATCAGCAGTGGCTGACGGACGTGCAGAAGCAAGAGAACCAGCCGGAAGAGTCGGCGAAAGAGAACGCCAACAGCGCGCAGGCGCGTAAAGATCAGAAGCGTCGTGAAGCTGAACTGCGTACTCAGACTCAACCACTGCGTAAAGAGATTGCCCGTCTCGAAAAAGAGATGGAAAAGCTCAACGCCACGCTTGCCGCCGTTGAAGAGAAGCTGGGCGACAGCGAACTGTATGACCAGAGCCGTAAAGCGGAGCTGACCGACTGTCTGCAAACCCAGGCGAAGACCAAATCCAGCCTCGAAGAGTGCGAAATGGCATGGCTGGATGCCCAGGAACAGCTGGAAGCGATGCTGCAGGCTGACTGACACGCCGGGAGGGTTATGGGTTTCGATATCACGAGCGACATTACATTCCGTAAGCTCAGCATCTTCATGACGTTTATGGAGAAAGGCAATATCGCGCGTACTGCCGAAACGCTGGGTCTGAGCGGCGTCAGCGTGCATCGTGCACTGCATACTCTTGAAGAGAACGTCCGCTGTCCGCTCTTTACCCATAAGGGACGTAACCTGATTGCCCTTCCGTCCGCCTGGACGCTGCTGGAGTATTGTCAGGAAGTTATGCAGGTGATGGAGCGCGGGCTGGAAGAGTCCCGTAAGGTCGCCGGTATTGGTCAGGGACGGTTGCGCGTCGGCACGCTCTACTCGCTGACGCTGGAAACCGTGCCGCGCCTGATCATGGGCATGAAGCTGCGTCGCCCGGATCTGGAGATGGATCTGACGATGGGCTCTAACGATACGTTGCTGCATATGCTTGACGACGGTACGCTGGACGCGATCCTCATCTCGATTTCCGAAAGCAATATCGACCGCAACAGCCTTGAAGTCCTCCCCCTGTTTCATGATGACATTTTCCTGGCCGCGCCTGCCTCTGCCACGCTGAATACCAGCGGGCTGGCGGATTTACGCGATTACAAAGATCAGAAATTTGTCTCGCTGGCAGAAGGGTTTGCCACCTATGCGGGGTTCCAGGAGGCATTTCATATCGCCGGATTTGAACCGGAAATCGTCACCCGCGTGAATGACATTTTCTCAATGCTCAGCCTGGTTCAGGCGGGCGTCGGCTTTACGCTGATGCCGGGCAGGATGAAGAAGGTCTACGAAAATTCAGTGCAGCTACTGAAGCTGGCAGAACCGTACCAGATGCAGCAGCTTATCGCGATTGTCTTTGCCCGCAACCGCGAGCAGGACCCGAGCCTGCGGGCATTAGCCGCCGAAGGGCGGATGTATGCGCGCAGCCTGCAGGAAAGTGTGTGATACAAAACAAGGCAACCGAACCCGTAGACCCGGTAAGGCGCAGCCGCCACCGGGCTAAAAATTCACGCACGAAGCCTTCCTGCCAGATGCACCGCCACATCCACACCGCTGCGCTCAAGTGAAAGGGTCTCCCCTTCCCACGCCGCCTGTCGCGTCAGACAGGTCAGGACGCCACCGGGCGGCATCTCGATCGCCAGCCGGGCTTCGCGTTCGTTCGCGGAAATCATCGCCTCCTGCCAGCGCACCGTACGCGCCATGTTCATCGCCAGATCGTCCGCGATCTTTTCCGGCTGCCAGAGCACGCGCCCGGTGCTGCCGCTCAGGTACGCACAGCGTGGACGAGCCAGCGTGACGGACTCAAACGCCGAGGCCAGCTTTTGTGCCGGCTTCGCCAGCAGTTCACAATGGGATGGCACGCTGACTGCCAGCCTTTGCACTTTGCTCGCCCCCTTTTCCAGAGCGCGTTTTGCTACCTGCGCCATCCCTTCATCGGATCCGGCAATGACGATCTGCGTTTCGGCATTCAGGTTAGCAATATACGTTCCGCTACCCTCGATAAGCTGTTCCACCTGCGGCAGGGTTAAGCCCATGATGGCCGTCAGGCCGTAGCCGTGGGGCCAGGCCTGTTCCATCAGATCGCCACGCAGCGCCACCAGCTTAAGGGCGTCCGTAAATTCCAGCGCCCCTGCTACTACCGCCGCGGGATAAGCACCAATCGATAAACCGCTGACGATGTCAGGCGACACGTCACGTCGCTCCAGCTCGCGCGCCCAGGACACGCCAGCAATCAGCAGGGAAAGCTGAACCGCACGGGTATGGGTTAACGAGGCGGCACTGTCCAGCGTATCAACTTCGGCACCCAGCACCTCACGCGCCTGAGCCAGTTCCGTTCCCGGCAGGTTTTGCAGCATACCTTCATGCTGCGTACCCTGCCCCGGAAAGGTAAACAGTATTTTCATCACTCCTCCCTGCGCCATGGGTCAACCACCAGGCGTGGCCTACGGCGGGTTTTCAGCAACGTTTTGCCATCGCGCAGCCACTCCGCCAGCGCGAATCCGCCCTCTGGCGTATCCACCTGGGTATCAGCCCGGCACAGCGCACCACTCAACTGCGACTGCCAGGCGGTAAACGCGTCGGGTGATATCGGCTGCGGGGCGCGGATCAGCAGATCAAGATCGCTGTCGGCATGGATCACCGGAATGCCGGTCGCCAGCGCATAGCCGGTGCTGCCGGTTATGCCCCACGTCCACGGCCACGACTGCTGCGCAAGCTGTAACGCCACCTGAACCGGTGGCTGGGTGACAAACGGCGAACGCAGCAGATCGGCGGTGACGCACAGCTCTTCAGGTGACACCACGCGTAACACATTCCCGGGCTTCACCCAACCAGCCGCCCGCTGGTCGCGGCGCAGTCCGCGCACGCCAACGGGGATTCGGTCATCGTTATCAACATCACGCCGCACCACCACCGGCAGGCCGGTATGCCAGGCGGCATCCACCCAGGTTTCAGTAATACCTTCCAGCGCGTCGCGCGAGGTAAGCCAGATGAGGTCGTGGGGGCGTAATGTTGTGGTCATGATTACATTCCTGAAGTCAGCGAGATAAACAGCGGCAGCGACAGGATACACAGGACTGAGCTTAACAGCAGTACCGCTTCTGCATCCGGTGACTGCACGCCAAAGCGGTTACCAAACACGACTCCGAAGAAGCCCGCAGACAGCGCAATCATCAGAATGGCGGTGATCGCCACGGAGCCGTGCAGACCGAAGATTAAAACGATACCCCAGGCAATGGCTGGCTGGATCAGCAGCTTAGCGATAGTGGAAGTGATCACCATGGTGTTGATCTGCAGCTTACGGGCAGAGAGGATCACCCCGGTCAGGAACAGCGCCGCAGCGGTGGCGGACAGCCCCAACGGTTTAATTGCAGAGAGGACCAGTTCCGGCATTTTGATGCCGATGGCGGATAAAATCACACCCAGCAGAGGCCCCATCACGATCGGTTTTTTAATGGATCGCCACATCAGCACCGGCAGCATAGAGAGGGTTGAGCCGGAGGTATTGCCCTCAGCGCGCGCTTTTTCCCGCTCCAGGATCAGCAGACAGAACGGCGTCATCAGCACGGACCCGCAGGCAATAGAGACCGCCACAGACAGAGACGTGGTAGATCCTTCACCCAGCACACTGCCCAGAATCGGCAGACCAAGCGCCGCATAGTTTGGCAGCGCGACGGTGAGCGTCAGCACGGCCGCATCCTGAGGGGATTTTTTAAAGACCTTCGTGGCAAGGAAATAGATAGCTGCGTAGGTGATCCACATCGCCAGAGTCAGTACCAGGATCAGCGGCGACTGCGCCACGATACCGGTCCACGGGGTTTGCACGGTCGCGCTGAACAACGCGGCAGGCAGCGCAAAATCCATGACGAAGATATTGAGCAGGGAAACATTTTTGTTATCGACCATCTTTGCCTTACCGGCCCAGAATCCCAGCAGCATGATGACGAAAATCGGTGCGAGAGCATGAACAATTACGTAAGTCATAAATCACCTGTGATTAAAAAGAAGTAGCACTGGCGCGATGATTATTATTTTCAGGATGCAGTTTCCCGCACGGGCGTAACGGATACGCCCGTGAGGTTGTGCATCTGGCAGGTCTCTTTTTACTTACCAGCTGGCGCGCATACGTTCGCGTACGAGCGCCGAGCTGCGGCGATTGTCAGCACCCAGACGGCTTTTCAGCGTCGGATCCTGACGAGCGTCACTGATGGCCTGTTGCAGGGTGGTTTTCACCAGCGTCAGGTCGCTATCGGATGGGGCATCCGGGTTGCTGATATCCAGCAGGCTCGAGAGCAGCCCCAGCGTGGCGTAGTTGCTGATGTCATACGCCATAGGTGGGATAGTGGCGGCCAGTTTTTCCAGCGCCTCCACGCTGCGCAGGGTGATCCGCGCGGCAGACGCTTTCCCCATGGCATGAATGAGCACGCCTTTATCGTTAAAAGCAATCAGTCGGTTGGCCTGGTAACCATGCGCCAGAAACGCGCCGGACATGGCTTTACCCACAATCAGGCCAATCACCGCATGACCCGCCAGGCGCGCGTTGGCGTAGGCGGCCGCAGCGCCTGCCAGCGCCTGGTGGATACCAAACGCCTCTTCGCGACGGCCATAAGCCTGGCTTGGGACGTCGATCACCGCCACAATCGGGCGTTTAACGGCTTTATCAGCATCTGCCGCGACGGTTTCGCTGACCACTTTCGCCAGCGTCCAGCCTTCAAGCAGGCCGACTTCCCCTTTCGCCGCGCGCGGGAAGTGGTTGTTGGCATCCGGCACTACGGCGATAAAACGCACCGTTTCACCGTTCAGCTCGCCGTCTGCCGCCTGCACGGACGGGCACAGCCCCTCAATACGTTTGGCGTTCGGGGCGAGGGTTTCCAGCCAGCGTTCGCCACGGCTCATTGCGTTACTCATCATTTCACCTCCCGGGCAAAAAGCGCGTTAATCTGTTCGGCATCGGCCTGCTTGCGGGTGTCGAAATTCATCAGGCGGTTCAGGTAATCGTCGTAGTTATCGGTGCGATGTTTTGCCGGGACGCCTTTGGCGATGGCCTCGTTCATCGCGGCTTTCACCGCATTCACGCCATCGCCGACCAGCGCGTCCACCAGCCCGCTCTGATAGCGCACCTCACCGCCTGTCATGCTCCAGATAAACGGACGGTCACGGGAGTCGTACTCTTCAATGCCCGCTTCCTGCTCAATAACCTGCGGGCCGTTTAACCCCAGACGCGCTTCGCGGGTCACAATCAGGTAGCTGCAAAGCGCCGCGGCGATGGACATCCCGCCGAAGCAGCCCACGGTCCCGGCCACAATCCCGATAACGGGCGTGTAGCGACGCAGGTCAACAATCGCCGCGTGGATATCGGCAATCGCCGCCAGGCCGAGGTTAGCTTCCTGCAAGCGTACGCCGCCGGTTTCGAGGCACAGCACCGCCTGAGTCGGAATGCCGTTGCGGTTATCTTCCGCCGCCAGCTCCAGCGCTGCTGCCATTTTCGCGCCGGAGACCTCGCCCATGCTGCCGCCCTGGAACGCGCCTTCAATCGCCACGGCCACCGCAGGCTGGCCGTTGATAGTCCCTTTCGCGACCACCATGCCGTCATCGGCCTGCGGCACAATGCCCTGTGGCCCCAACCACGGAGAGATAATGCCTGCAAACGGATCCAGCAGTTCGCGGTAGCTGCCCTCGTCGAGCAACGCCTGCGCACGCTGGCGCGCTTTTAATTCGATAAAGCTGCTGTCATCACGCATGGCTCACCCCTTCAAAAACCTGTTCGATACGAATGCGCGCCACGCCCGGCGTCGCGCCAAAGTCGTGGATGGTCAGTTTGCCTGCGGGCAGACTGCTGACGGTCTCCAGGCGGCTGAATAACGCCTCCCAGCGCCCACGGCTGTTGTCGACGGAGGTGGTGATATCAATGGTTAAGGTCTGGCCCGGTTCGGCGGTGAACAGCACCTCCATATCCCCGGATCCAACTACCCCTGCCAGCGCCTGGCCGCTTAACGTGCGGCTGGCTGGCATGGTCAATGTGATTTTTTCCATAACATCCTCTTAATGCTTTGAATAGGGCGTTTCGACACGGTCAAGAAACAGCGTGGCGGCAAGCAGGTCGGCGGCACCGCCCGGTGAGGCATTGAGCGTCAGCATCTGGCGATCTAACCGCGCCAGCGCCTGCTGCCCCGCGAGCGTTGCGCATCCTCCGGCGTTCAGTACCGCCCGGGCGCCGTTCTGCATGGCGTCCAGCCCCTCCATTCCGGCGCGCGACAGCACGCAGGTATCGGTGAGCGAAGTCATGATTGCCATCAGCGCGTCGAGTCTGGCGTTTGTTTCGCTGCTGCCGTTGAGACGGCTCAGGCGAAGCTGCGGCAACGCGCGCTGCATGATGTGCGGAAACGCCTGCTGAGCCTCTTCACGCGCGCCCGGTACGCGGTAGCGGTGCGTGGCGCGTAACCCCTTACTGAACACCTTCGGTGCCGCGTCGTCCGGGAGTTGCGCCAGCTGTGCGGCGGTGTTAGCGACGGTTTGCGCGCGGGCGTCGCCACCCAGCATCGCCACCGCGCTCACCAGCAGCCCCAGCGCCCAGATTGCGCCACGGTGCGTATTCACGCCGTCGGTGGCGATCATCATCTGCCGTTCGCCTTCACGGCCAAGGCGGCCAACGGTTTGCCGTAGGGCAATATCCGCCGGACGCTGCCAGCTCTGCTGCGCCAGCGCCTGAAACGTGGAGGTCAGGCTGTGCGCGGAGCGCTCCATCAGCGCAAGCGATAAATCGTGGTGCGCGCCGTTCCCCCGACTGTCCACCAGACCGGGTTTCGGGCTTAAGCGTGCTTCGTCAATCAGACACTGCGTGGCGGTTCGCGCCAGCCATTCGGCACCGCCTTCAACCTGAATCTGGGGCAGTAGTGTCATTACCAGCTCCGGAATTTCGCAGGTGGGTTGTAGAGACCGCCGGACCACTCAACGAGGTCAGCCACGCTGCCCGCCGCCAGCAGAGAGCGGGTGGCATCGGTACGGCGAATCCCCATGTCTTCCGGGTACACGACCTTGCCGCTCTGGCGCAGTTCCGCCACGCGTCTGGCATCCACGCCCAGACCGATATCGGTGATACCGGCCACGGCTGCGACCATGGCGCGACGCTCTTCCAGATCTTTTGCCCGGTAGAGGTAGGCAATCCCCTCTTCCGTCAGCACGTGGGTGACGTCATCGCCGTAAATCATCACCGGTGCCAGCGGCATGCCGGAGGCTTTCGCCACGTCAACGGCGTCCAGTTTTTCCACGAAGGTGGGCTTCACGCCCGCCTGGAAGGTTTCCACCATCTGCACGACCAGTTTTTTACCGCGTTGCATCGGGTCGGGTTCGGTGATCATGTTCAGCCAGGCCGGAGTGGCGTGGCGACGGCCGTGTGGATCATGGCCCATGTTCGGCGCGCCGCCGAAGCCAGAGAGACGACCACGGGTCACCGTTGAGGAGTTGGCGTAACCATCCACCTGCAGGGTTGAGCCGATAAACATATCCACCGCGTACTGGCCCGCCAGCTGGCAGAAGGCGCGGTTGGAGCGCATGGAGCCGTCAGCACCGGTGAAGAAGACGTCCGGACGGGCGCGGATGTACTCTTCCATCCCCAGTTCGCCGCCGAAGCAGTGCACGCTCTCCACCCAGCCGCTTTCAATCGCCGGGATCAGCGTCGGATGCGGGTTCAGCGTCCAGTGTTTACAGATTTTGCCCTTCAGGCCGAGCTGTTCACCGTAGGTGGGCAGCAGCAGCTCAATTGCCGCGGTGTTAAAACCGATCCCGTGGTTCAGAGACTGCACCTGGTGTTCAGCGTAGATGCCTTTGATGGCCATCATCGCCATCAGGATATGTTCCTGTTTGATCAGGCGCGGGTCGCGGGTAAACAGCGGTTCGATAAAGAATGGCTTGTCGGCCACCACCACGTAGTCAATCCAGGAGCCTGGGATATCAACGCGCGGCAGGTCGCATTCGTCGTCCACCAGCTCGTTAACCTGTGCGATGACGATGCCATCGTGGAACGCGGCGGCCTCCACCAGCGCCGGGGTATCTTCGGTACTTGCCCCGGTGTAGAGATTGCCTTTGCGGTCTGCTTTAAACCCGGCGATCAGCGCCACGTTTGGTGAAAGGTCGACGTAGAGACGCGAATACAGTTCGATATAGGTATGTATAGCACCGATTTCGAGTTGACCATCCTCCAGCAGCTGGGAGATGCGCAGGCTCTGTGTGCCGGAGAAGGAGAAGTCCAGCTTACGGGCAATGCCCTTCTCAAAGATATCCAGATGTTCACTGCGGCCAACGCTTGGCATGATCATGTGCAGGTCATGCACAATTTGCGGGTTTACTTCGGCCAGCGAGCGGGAAAGAAAATCCGCCTGCTTCTGGTTGTTGCCTTCCAGAACGACCTTATCGCCTGGCGCGATCAGCTTTTCCAGCATGGCGACAAGGTCGCCGGTTGGCAGAACCTTGCCCTGCACCGGTACGGAGGCCAGACGACGCGCTTTTTCGCTGCGTCGGGTGTTCCATTGCCGGGTGGGTATTTGCCCAGATAACATTATTAACCTCCTGATTCAGCACATCATTTTGATTTGCTTAACGCTGAGTAAAGTCTGCACCCTGGCGGAAAAGGCATCAATTAAGCGTAGAGTGGAATCATTAGCCTGAGAGTAATAATCAAGGTAAATATTTGTGATCGGGATCAGTTCATGCTTCGGAAAACCAGGCTAAACGGGGTACAATTCGGAAGGTATAGTAAATTTCTGACAAGAATCAGCATCGCCCTTATGACCCAAATCATTCCCTCAGACTTCGACCTCACCGCCGAAGACAGCACTGATTTCGTGCCCATGCGCGGCGTGGCCAACTGCCACCTGCAGACCATGCTGCCGCGCCTGATCCGCCGCAAGGTGCAGTTCACTCCGCACTGGCAGCGGCTGGATTTGCCGGACGGTGATTTTCTGGATCTCGCCTGGAGCGAAGATCCCGAACAGGCGCGCCATAAACCCCGCCTGGTGGTGTTTCACGGTCTGGAAGGCAGCCTGCACAGCCCGTATGCCCATGGGTTAATCCAGGCGGCAAAAGCGCGCGGCTGGCTGGGCGTGGTGATGCATTTTCGGGGATGCAGCGGCGAGCCGAATCGTCAGAAACGCATCTATCACTCCGGCGAAACCGAAGATGGCACCTGGTTTTTGCACTGGCTGCGGAATAATTTCGGCACCGTGCCGACGGCGGCGGTGGGCTATTCGCTCGGCGGAAATATGCTGGCCTGTCTGCTGGCCAAAGAGGGAGACGCGGTACCGCTGAATGCCGCGGTGATTGTCTCTGCCCCCTTCATGCTGGAACAGTGCAGTTACCACATGGAGAAAGGCTTTTCCCGGGTCTATCAGCGCTATCTGCTCAACCTGCTAAAAGCCAATGCAGCGCGCAAGCTGAAGGCCTATCCGGATACCCTGCCAGTAAGCCTGCGACAGTTGAAAAAGGTCCGCCGCATTCGTGAGTTCGACGACCTGATCACCGCCAAAATTCATGGGTTCGCCGATGCCATTGACTACTATCGTCAGTGCAGCGCCATGCCGCTGCTCAGCAAGATCACTCAGCCGACGCTGATCATTCACGCGAAAGATGACCCGTTTATGGATCATCACTCCATCCCTGCACAGGAATTTCTGCCCGACAACGTCCACTATCAGCTGACCGAGCACGGCGGTCATGTGGGGTTTGTCGGCGGAACGCTGCGTCGCCCGAAAATGTGGCTGGAGACGCGCATTCCTGACTGGTTAACCCCTTACCTGGACGGTGCAACATGATTATCCCCTGGCAGGATCTGGCGCCCGAAACGCTCGATAATCTGATTGAAAGCTTTGTCTTGCGTGAAGGCACCGATTATGGTGAACATGAACGCTCGCTTGAGCAAAAGGTCAACGATGTTAAACGCCAGCTTAAAAGCGGCGACGTGGTGCTGGTGTGGTCTGAACTGCATGAGACGGTCAATATCATGCCCCGCAACGCGTTTCACGGCTGATCTTTCAACCTTTCCAGTCAGGGAGTTGCTATGTCTGCCAGACATCCGGTTATTGCCGTTACGGGGTCGAGTGGTGCGGGAACCACCACCACCAGCCTCGCGTTTCGCAAGATTTTCGCCCAGTTGAATCTCCGCGCGGCGGAGGTCGAAGGCGACAGCTTTCACCGCTATACGCGCCCGGAGATGGACATGGCCATCCGCAAAGCGCGTGATTTGGGCAAACACATCAGCTACTTCGGCCCGGAGGCCAATGACTTCGGCCTGCTGGAGCAAACGTTTCAGGAGTACGGCCTAAGCGGCAAAGGGCAGTCCCGCAAGTATCTGCACACCTACGACGAAGCCGTTCCCTGGAATCAGGTCCCGGGCACCTTTACCCCCTGGCAGCCGCTGCCGGAACCTACCGACGTGCTGTTTTACGAAGGATTGCACGGCGGCGTGGTGACGCCGCATCACGACGTGGCGCGACATGTGGATCTGCTGGTCGGCGTGGTGCCAATCGTGAACCTGGAGTGGATCCAGAAGCTGACGCGAGACATCAGCGAGCGCGGCCATTCGCGCGAGGCGGTGATGGATTCGGTCGTTCGCTCAATGGAAGATTACATCAATTACCTGACACCACAGTTTTCCCGCACCCACATCAACTTCCAGCGTGTGCCGACGGTGGACACCTCCAACCCGTTCGCGGCCAAAAGTATCCCGTCGCTGGATGAGAGCTTTGTGGTGATCCATTTCCGCAATCTCGACGGCATCGATTACCCCTGGCTGCTGGCGATGCTGCAGGGTTCGTTTATTTCTCACATGAATACGTTAGTGGTGCCCGGCGGAAAAATGGGGCTGGCGATGGAGCTGATCATGACGCCGCTGGTGCAGCGGTTGATGGAAGGGAAACAGATCGCATAATCATATTCCCTCTGCCGGTGGGTTGAGGGATCCCCAGTAATTTTTTACCGAAAGCGATGAATGTTGTTTCAGGAAAATGAATGATTTACAGCGACGCCCTGGTCCGGCTGTAAATCGCTGAGGCGTTTCCTGCAGGCCGGGGCGAGGCGCATGGATGCGCCGAGAGGGCGGATTTACAGGGATGTTACCTCCGCCCGTCCCCGATAAGCCGGAAGGAATAAGCCGAGGGCACCGCGAAGCGGCGATTTACCGCCGGGAGCCCGGGTCGCCAGGGTGGTGGCGACTGAG